>CAZILJ010000192.1:0-5929 GCA_964539915.1 uncultured Acidobacteriaceae bacterium
AACTATAACATAATCAACTGGGCCCTGACGGGGATATCGATCGCGACCTTCGAGCCTGTGGAGCCCATTTTAGAGGCAGGAATTGGATTTCCCTGCCTTATTGGGTGGCTCTAGATGTTGGAGTTAACCCTATCAATGGGATTTTATTGTTGCGAGGTCCCTTAGCCTCTGCTTCGCTGCTAACAGGAACCCCGCAAATCTCAACCTGCAACGATTCCGACGCTAACACGCTTTTGACTCTCTCGACTGCTGGTTGATAATTCGGACAGCCGGGAACATAGAGAACTTCGATTCTCATTGGTCAGCCTCTTCGAGCGCCGGACAACCACAGGCTGCGTGGCGCTGCCGATGCTGCAGCTCTGGACTGCACTTGCGCAAGTCTGCCACCAGCTCAGATTCGAGTTCTTCCAGTTGGCGCATCTTCCGACGCGTGTCGGCGAGTTTGTCCTTCAACAGTTCCTCGACGGCTTCGCAGGCATCGACCTTGTCCGTGCGAAGATCAATCAACCCCCCGCAGGGAAAGACCAAGTGATTGCATCTGCTGGATGAAGCGAACGCGCTCAATGTCGTCTGTGGTGTACAACCGGAAGTGACCTGAAGTCCGCACCGCTTCCGGAAGCAGTCTACGTTTCTCGTAGAACCGAATCGCATCAACGGTCGTGGCCGTCCGCTTCGCCACTTCGCCGATTCGGAGGTCTGTGCCCGCGCCTTGGTGATTCGCTGCCATGACGAGATCATACAATCTGGAATGCAGTCCAGAGTCAACTGGGAAATTCACGCCTTCGAACGTGGCTTCACGGGTGCGCTGGGCGATACGGAAAGAATACGATGCCCTCCACCCAAGAGGGTCTCACCTGCAGGCATTTCGCTCCAGGGCTCTGGGGGTTGAGTAGTCAAAAAAGTAGAGGGATCAGTGGACACGTTCCGAGTTGCGCGTTACTTTGGCAGAATTCCCGGTCGGATTGAGAACTTTTCCTCAATTGCTGCGAAGAGCAGTCATTGGGTTGATGCGGGATGCTCGGCGCGCCGGAATGTATCCGGCAAAAAAAGCGACGGCGGTCAGAAGCAAAATCATTCCCGCGAGTGTCGCTGGATCGGTAGGTTCGGTTCCGAATAGCAGTGAGGCAATCCCCCTGGCGACGGCAAATGATGCCACGGTTCCGGCTGCAATACCGAGGAGCGCGAGGCGTAAGGTCCTCGCGATGACGCCGGCCTGCACGCGCGCCGCGGTCGCGCCGAGAGCCATGCGGATACCGATCTCCTGCGTCTGACGGGTCACAGAGTACGAGATGACTCCATAGATCCCCAGCGAAGCCAGCAGCAACCCCAACCCGGCAAAGATTCCAACCAGCAGCACAAAGAAACGTCGCGGCGATGTCGCATGGTCCACCAGATTCTGAATGGGCTTGAACTCCGCCGCGGGCTGCCCGGGACTGATCTGCCGCAGGGTGCTCATCACGGCCGTTGCCAAAGTAGCAGGAGGCAGCTTCGACCGCACCACCAGTTCTGCTCCTTCCGGTCCGAACTGCTTCGTAGCTGGCAGGTACATCTGCCATCCGGCATTCTCTTCCGCGTTGGTTTCGCGAACGTCGGCAATCACACCGATCACACGCGTCTCCGCGCCGCCCGTGAGGGCTAAACGGCCGATCGGATCCTGCCCCGGCCACAGCTTGCGCGCGACCGTTTCATTGATGATGACTACATTCTCGTTATTGAAAATGTCCGCCCAGCTGATGTCACGGCCCTCGGTCAAGCGTATCCCCATAGCCCTGACATATCCCGGTGAAACAATGTAGACAAATACTCCCTGAAATTTTCCGCCGTCATAGTCCCCGCCCTTGGCTTTGATCCCCCAGCTGCGGTTCCGGCTCATCGGCAGATTGTCGGTTATACCGGCAGCCTCGACGCCGGGGATCATCGAAGCCCGGCGCACGACTTCCTCCCATATCGCGGCCCGCTGGTCAGAGGTGCTGCCACCTGCATCGTCCACAGCGATGGCGGCTGCTCGGCTTGGCTCGAATCCCAAATCAACATCCAGCACCCGCAGAAAGCTGCGCAGCAACAACCCCGCGCCTACCAGTAGAACGCAAGCCATGGCCACTTCTATGATGACAAGCGCCGAGCGCATGTGGTCATGTTTCCTTCCTTCGCTCGCTCCATGCCCCCCGTCCTTGAGGGCTTCCTGCAAATCACTGCGCGATATCCGCAGCCCCGGAGCAAGCCCGAAGAGTACAGCCGCCCCAATCGCTATCAACAGCGTCCAGGCCAGCACCATTCCGTCGACGCGCACACTGCTTAAGAGCGGCAACGCGATCGATCCCTGATGAGCCAGGTACGAGGTGGAGGCATAAGCAAGCCCCAGACCCAGCACCGCGCCTGCTGCGGACAGAACCAAGCTCTCAGTCAGTAATTGGCGAACGAGACGCCCACGTTGTGCCCCCAGGGCACTGCGCATGGCAAATTCCTTGCTGCGAGCAGCGGCCCGGGCCAGCAGGAGGTTCGAGAGGTTCACGCAGACGATCAGCAGAATCAACCCCACAGCGCAGCACAGCACAATCAGCGAACGCCACAGCTTGCCGCTTACGTACTCTTTCAATCCAGTAAGCTGCCCCGTGTAGCCTTTGCCGTAATCGGGATGTTTATGCTCGAAATAGAGTTGCGGGAAAAGTTGATCGGCTTCGTTCTGTGCTTCCGCCAGACCGACTCCTTGTTTGAGGCGGCCTATCAGCGCCAGGTCATTTCCGTCTTCGCGGAAATCATCCATGATGTAGGGCGTAAAGAGATCGACCTTTGCTCCCGGTGAAAATACCGAGCCAAAATCAAATGTGTCCGGCAATACACCCACCACCGTTACCGGCGTGCCATTCATGTTGATGGCCTGTCCAACAATGTCGCGATTCCCGCCAAGCTGTCGTTTCCAGAACGGATAACTTAGCAGCGTGACAGGCCGGGAGTGTTGCACAAATTCTTCATGCCTGAACAGCCGTCCAACGGAAGGCTGAACGCCAAGCGCCTCGAAGAAGTTCTCCGCAACCAGGATGCCGGTAACAGGCAAAGGCTGGCCATTCCCAACGAGCTTGAAATTGTCGGGTCCAGTAAAGGCGAAGTAACCGCTCACGGACTGAAAAGAGCGGTTTTGTTGTTGGAAGTCCTGAGTGGCGTCTGCTGTGTACGTTTTGCTCGATTCGCCTGCTTTTGAATACTTCTCTACAATCCGCACAAGGTTCTGCGGATCGCGAAACGGAAGGGGCCGCAGCAGAATGGTATTCACCACGCTGAAGACAGCGATATTCGAGCCAATGCCAAGTGCAAGAATCACGACAGCAATGATCGTGAATCCGCGGTCGCGCCGCATTGTCCGAAAAGTGAAGCGCAGATCCTGCATCAGCACGTCGAGCCAAGGCAGTCCGCGTGACTCGCGATGTTGCTGCCTGGCTTGTTCCACGCCGGCGAAGCGGACCAGTGCCCGACGACGAGCTTCCTTCGGCGCCATTCCACGCTGAATATTCTCTTCGATGGCGAGGTCAAGGTGGGCGGCCATCTCGGCATCGAGATCGTGATCCATTTGTGCGTTGGGAAAAACAGAGCGCAGCCTTTGGAGCAGTCGTCGCAGCGAGTCCATTCGCAGCCACTGCATCATTCGTTACCACCTTTTCCGCCCATGGCGAGCACTCGGCCCATCACGCTGCAGAGCCTCTGGCAATAGACGGCGTCCTCGACAAATTGTCTACGACCTTTTCTTGTAATCGAATAAAACTTGGCTTTGCGAATTATTGTCAGAAGCGCCCCACTCCGCTGAAATCCACCCTCGCTGCTGCAGTCGCATGAGGGAGGCGTAGATGGTTTCCTGGTTCAGCAAGATTTCGTTGCCACTGATCTGCTCAATGCGAAGCGCGATGCCATAGCCGTGGAGCGCTCCCATCACTGCCAATGTCTGAAGGACCATGAGGTCCAGAGTGCCTTGCAGTAGATTGAGCTTGGATTCGCCCACCGGCCCTCTTGTGGGAATGGCCAACATCAGAATGCCCACGTTCAGTGGGAGTACCACAATATTTTGGGGAGACCATTAGTCGCGGTTGGTCGGCAATTGCGGGAAGCAATCCGGGAGCCTCTGGGTCTGGGTCAGGTTCATTGCTCCAAGCTCGCGATCATAGCGTCCGAGCTGCGGCATCCGAAATCATCCCCCCGGCGTTCTCCATTGAAAACACAGAACAAACGCCCGCTTGCCACGTAACCACAATCTTCAGGAGTAAAACCCCATGGGCGCCTGGCTAAAAGATCTAACACATGCACGGCGACGGTTTTCCAAATCACCCGGTTTCATGGCTGCTGTTGCGATCTCCATCGCCCTGGCATCGCCGCCAACTCCACCATCTTTTCGATGGTCAGCAGGTTCGTCTTGCGCCCCGCCCTCGTCGGCGATCCCACTACGCTCCTATCCCTGCAGACGACCGAACCTTTCTGGCTGATCTGCACCGCCTGGTTGGGAATCAACACCGCTCCTTTTTCCGTGCTCAGAACAAGCTTTACATCGTCAAATTGGCCGGGCCAGAACTGGCGGTCGGGGTTGCCCATCGTCCCTCGCAGGTTAACCGTGCCGCTTCCGTTCTACACGGCGTTATCAAGAAACTCCACATGTCCGACGCGGGCTGCCTCCTCGCCATCCGAGGGCAGCCGCACCGCCACTTTCAGCCATGCCGCCCGCCATCTTCTATTGAACCGCAGGCAGATCACGAACAGAAGCTGGCCTTTTTTCAGGTTCTCGCCATCCTGGAAATGGCGCTCGACAATCCGGCCACCCACTTGCGGTGTCACTGTGACCGATTCGAACGCGGCATTCCTGACGATTTCGTCGAGATATTTCGGAACATCCTGCGCGGTCGCCTTCGCCACCGTGATCAGTGATGGCGGCGTGGCAGGAGCGCCGCCTGCACCTCGCTTCGGCTGCATGCCGCGGTCATCAACACGCTGCTGCCGCTAATGCCGGTAGTCCAGCGCGAGAAAATGGGTTACTCGTTAACGTTCTTGTCATCCTCATTCTCCAAAACGTTGTTGTTCTATGCAGAAGCGCCGAGCGCCGAAAATATCTGAAGTGACGGCCCTGGATTCTCTGGCATCGCCGTCGGATCGGACGCAATGTTGATTACCTTGCCCCGAAGCTCTTCCCTTTTCCCGATCCGGCGCAGCGCGCGCTCGCGCCCTCCCATCGCCTCGCGGCGGGTGCAGCCCAGAATGAGCGAGCATTCCTGATCGGAATAGGACTCGAGCACCGACATCACAAAGGCGAAGCGTTCGAATGGCGGCAGTGCAATGATGCTGGCAACTTCCGGCCGTTGGATCACGCCATGAACTGCATCGTTAGTGGACTCTGATGACATCCCCGAGTCCGCCAGGCGCGGCCGAATCATTCGAATCGCATTCAGAATGATCGTCCGCCGCGCCCATGATTGTGCCCATTCTTTGAAAACTGGATTGCCCTCGCTCGACATCCGCAGGCCGCCGACAAAACACTTCTCCGCCAAGTCCCGATCTCCCGTCAGCAAAAACGACAACAGGTACAAACGGTTCATGTCTTCCCGGAATACCCGGCAGAAATCTGCTCGCGTCGCATAGGGTATGGTGGTTTGCGTGCTGATTTTTGAGCCGAACATCTGCGCCTCCGTACTGTGTTAGTCGTTTGGCCGGTGTGGAAATCGACACCCGAACGCATTTATTCCGGACATCGGAATTCACCGGCCAGTCCCTTCACCACGTGCTTGGGTCCCCACAGCAAAACTTCGCACCCTCTCGCATCAGCTTGGACAGCGAGTCTTCCCCCTCCCGGCCAATCAGGGTTACGTTTGTCAGATCCACGATCAACTTCCGCCCCCTGATTGTTCTCTGGCCGTCTTCCACGCACGCTCGACCTCCGTGGTGCAAGGGGGAATCA
>CAZILJ010000193.1:0-7288 GCA_964539915.1 uncultured Acidobacteriaceae bacterium
GCCGAACATGAGTCTCACCGGCCCTTCCTCACGATTTGCTCAGTGAATGGCTTCCGAACGCGAACTTTTTCTGAGCACTTCCCGGGGAGTGAATTCTTCAACAGGCGCAGGCGCAGCCGCAACCTTGAATCATCCCCGTGCTTCGGCATGTACTGGGTCTCTGCACCTCACCTGGCCCAGAAGGCGCTGCCAGCCTTCTCTTCAGCCTCTGCCGAGCCACCTCAAAGCATACGATCCCATGCGGCAACCGCCGCCACCGGCCGCCCACAGCAACTTTGCAAATCACCAGCTATAGCATAGCTATAGCTAGGGCCTGCTCAAACCTATACAAAACCCATAGGCTCCCGTCAGGGGCGGCTTCCTTCAATTCGCAGTATCCTGAAGCGCCCCTCCAGAGCACCTCGATTCCACTACCTGTCGTAAAATGGGCGCTTCAGATACAGCTCTAAGACTTCTGGCCCGGAACAACTTCCGTATCCCGCCTACTGGACGTAGTTTCAGGGAACCCAAATCAATGCGCTGACATGCCTTCCGTCAAGATGAACCGCTAGTCGCCACCCTGGTGGCGATGCTTCGACGCCGCTTGCTATGCCGAGCCGTGATACCACGCCGTGATACCACGCCTTCGCGTCTTCGTAGGTGGGAAACTCGAGGATAACGATGTCCTCGACTGCGCTGCCCTCGAGGACCTCGGTGCGGCCGTGAATGGCCCGAATGATTGCTGGATGTTCTTTGAAGCCGGGCGGCGCGAGCTGCTTAGATCGCTCAAGCTCGGCTGCGTCACGGGTCTTCTCTCGGGTGACCACTACATAAGCTGGTATTTTGCTTTCCTTAATCGGAGACGAGCTTGAGGTCCCTCCAAGAAGCTCTTTATGCTCTTAGCTCTTAGCCTTTAGCCAGGTCGTGTGGGGACAGTTGTCCTCGGCTGTCTATGCCGAGCAACGCTCGGCTGGCTTCCCTTGCCAGCTATATCGCGCCTGTACAGTCGGCAATTTCGCCCCCGAAACTCTGCATGATACCGCTGGCACATCCCTGCTAATCGCCCACATCGTGGCTCAGAGCTCAGCCAACACACGATGCACCAACGAAATCGCGATCGAGCCTTCGCCTACCGCAGAGGCCACGCGCTTCACATTGCCAGCGCGAACATCTCCTACGGCAAACACTCCGGGCAAGCTCGTCTCGAGCATTTGAGGTACGCGCGGAAGCGGCCAATGGTAGTCTTGTAGAACGGGGTCTAGATCGCGTCCGGTAAGAATGAATCCCTTGTTGTCCATCGCCACGCACCCCTTCAGCCAGTCGGTCCGAGGAGAACCTCCGGCCATGATGAACACGTAGCGGATGTCATGGGTTGAAGTCTCGCCGGTATTCTTATCCCGCCAGGTCACGCATTCGAGTTGCGTATCGCCATCGAGGCCCACGATCTCAGTGTAGTAATGCAATTCGATCACAGGATTTTCTTCAATGCGCTGGATAAGATAGCGTGACATTGTGTCCGACAACTGACCGGACCGCACCAGCATATGGACTTTGCTTGCCGTCTGCGACAAGTACACTGCGGCCTGACCGGCGGAGTTTCCGCCTCCCACGACAATTGCATCTTCCTTTCCGCACAACTGGGCCTCGATGTAGGTGGCTCCGTAATAAACGCCTTGGCCTTCAAATTTGGTCAGATTTTCAAGTTTTGGTTTTTTGTATTGCGCTCCGCTGGCAATTACAACCGTGCGCGAACGAATTACCTGACCACAATCCACGATTAACTCATACGGACTGCGGTCGCAATTGAGTTTGGTCACGTTATTGGCGATCAGCACTTTGGCGCCGAACTTTTGCGCCTGCGCCGCGGCGCGTCCAGCCAGTTCCTGTCCGGAAATTCCCAGGGGAAAGCCCAGATAGTTTTCGATCCTGGAACTCGAGCCAGCCTGCCCGCCGGGAGATTCGGCCTCGATTACTAAAACATCCAGCCCCTCAGATGCGCCGTAAACCGCCGCTGCGAGGCCTGCGGGGCCGGCGCCAACGATCACAAGGTCGCGCACCTCCGACGCTGTGATGTGCGCGTTGAGCCCCAGGCACCTCGCCAACTCTTGAATCGAAGGGCTGCGCAGCACGGTCCGGTTGTTGCAGACCACGACAGGAATTTCTTCCATCGTGACCTGAAAGTGATCGAGCATCTGCTGCGAACTGTTGTCGGTATCCAAGTCAACGTAGGTGAACGGATGTCCGTTGCGGGTAAGGAACTCGCGCAGACGCAGCGTCTTGGCCGAGTGCCGCGATCCCATCAGGATCACGTTTCCCTGGCCGCGGTTAATCAGCGTCACCCGGCGCAGGATGAAGGCGCGCATGAAAAGTTCGCTCAGCTCCGCGTCTCGCGCTACGAGAGTTCGCAGTTGGGCGCTGCTCATCTCTAGAAATTCGCCAGCAGCCGTGACCCGGCCTCGCACCAGGCCGCGTCGGCCGGAGATCATGGTGATCTCTCCCGTGAACTCTCCAGCATCATGGTTAACGATCAAGCGCTCACCCTGTATGCCCGGCTGAACGATTTCCATGCTGCCCGAGAGCAGCACGAAGAATGAGATCTCAAGGTCACCAGGTTCAAAAACAATTTCTCCCGCCTTCACTTTTCGCACTCTGCTCAGAGGACGAATGCGGTTGATCTGTTCCGCAGTTAGAACGGGAAAAGCCTCACCACGAATATCGGCAGACAAAGGAGTTAATTGGGTAGACATGACTGCTCCTGCCAGGACCTGATCAGACGAAAGGCTGAGACTAGTAGATGAAGCTGATGCGGATTCGGGTTCAAGCGGGGCAAAGTGCTCTTCAGGCGAGTCCCATTTTTTCGGCACATCTCCGCCGGAATTTCCGATTCGGCCCCCCAACTCGGGCGCTGTACACCTGCCCTGGTCTCCAACACCAACGAATTTGCCGCCAGAGCAGGCTCTTGGGCGAGACTGCGGCTTCCACCGGCACTCCTGTGCCGTCCGGGGTCCCCCAATTGCTGCCGCGTAATCAATTTCCCGGACACTACCCCGATGCCCTCTCTCAGCTTAATTCTGTGTCCATGATCGATGATCGATAGTGATCTGCCTGACCCCCGGGTTTCTCGGAATAGTCTAACTCTGCGGATTCCTCACCCTATCGTTCCAGCCTTTCTTGCTCGCAGGACTTGCCTCTCGCGGCCAATTTCCCGTAGGCAATTCCGGGAAGACGTGTTTCGCGTTGCGGCACAATTCCAGGATGTCCCATTGAGCGATCGGCACGCTGCGTGGCCCAAAAGGCGTTGGCGCACTCTACATCCGCCAGGGTGTACATTTATCGCCGATCGTCTTCGGAGGCGGTTAGGAACGCGGCCTGCGTTCGGCGACGGAAAATGTAGCAGGATTTGTGGGCTTCGGCGCGGCCGCAGACATCGCAAGAAAAGAATCGGCTGAAGAGACACCGTGCCTCATTCCTAATATATTGGGACATTCAACTCGCCGTCTGCCCGGCCACCTGAGCATCGGAGTTCGTGGCCAGGAACGGGAAGTCGGCAAGCTCCTAGCCGTTCTCGACGCCGCGGGCGTTTCCATCTCGGCTGGCAGCGCCTGTAGCGCCCACCATTCCGGGGAACCTCCCGGCGTCCTCCTGGCCATGGTATTCGACGATGAATGCGCGCGGGGATTGCTGCGCCTCAGCCTGCGACGCTTCAACACACAGCAGGAAGCCGAGCGTTTCTTGAAGATACTGCCTGGAGCGGTCGCCACCTCATCAGCGTTGATGTTCCCCAGGAGTCTTCGCGCTCAATCGATGAACTTGCCAGCGCTCTTGGTTAAGGTCTGAGGTAGCGCCGGCACCTTGCTGGCTGTCGCGAGAGCCTGCCCTGATCGAAATCGAAGGGGCTCTCGCTCGCCGTGGCGCAATAGAAAAGCCGGACCGAATTTGCAGTCCGGCCGCCTCCAGCGTTGCCGTGTTGATAGCAACGGTTTAGTCGCCTGACGGCAACAGCATCTCCTCCGGACCTAAGTCAAGGTTGACGGGCATCTGCGGACAGTTGCCTAGAATGGGCTGGCACGCCGCATCGGGGCCGCGTTCCGGTCGCGTCAGCGGTTTCTTATCCATGAACTGTTCCGCTTCTGTGGATCCGGCCAACGCTGTCGTCGACGCCAGACCGCCGCTGATGACTTGCTGCACCTGGTCAAAGTATCCCGTGCCCACGAAGCGCTGGTGCTTCGCCGCCTCATACCCGTACTGCGCTTCGCGGCTGAATTCCTTTTCCTGGAGACGCGAATACGCGGTCATCCCCGCGAGCTTGTATCCGCGGGCGAGCTCGAACATGCTGAGATTCAGCGCGTGGAAGCCCGCCAGAGTCACGAACTGGAACTTGTATCCCATGCGCGCCAGTTCTGGCTGGAATCGCGCGATCGTTGCCTCGTCCAGATTCTTACGCCAGTTGAAGCTCGGCGAGCAGTTGTAAGCAAGCATCTTTCCCGGATACTTCGCATGAATGGCTTCCGCGAACTGCCGCGCCTCTTCCATGTCCGGATGCGAAGTCTCGCACCAGATCAGGTCCGCGTAAGCAGCGTAAGCCAGCCCGCGAGCAATGGCCGACGCTATCCCGCCGCGAATCTGGAAGAAGCCTTCCGAGGTGCGCTCGCCGGTGCAGAACGCACGATCTCGGGGATCGATGTCGCTCGTCAACAGATGAGCGCTGTCGGCATCGGTGCGAGCCATGATCAGCGTTGGCACGCCCATTACGTCTGCAGCTAGCCGCGCTGCTACCAACTTCTGAATCGCCTCCGTCGTCGAAACCAGAACCTTTCCTCCCAGGTGGCCGCACTTTTTCGCCGATGAAAGCTGGTCTTCGAAGTGAACGCAAGCCGCACCCGCTTCGATCATCCCCTTCATCAGTTCAAAAGCGTTCAGGGTGCCGCCGAATCCCGCTTCGGCATCGGCAATCAACGGAGCAAACCAGGTCTGCCCCGGTGCGACTTTGCCCTCTGCGTGATGTACCTGGTCTGCGCGCTGCAGCGCATTGTTGATGCGCCGGCAAAGATTCGGAACGCTGTCCGCCGGGTACAAACTCTGGTCGGGATACATAGTGCCGGCATTATTTGCATCCGCCGCGACCTGCCATCCGCTAACGTAGATCGCTTTCAGCCCAGCCTGCACCTGCTGCACCGCCTGGTTACCGGTCATGGCGCCGAGCGCGTTAATGTAAGGGTCAGTCTGCAGCAGTTCCCACAGACGCTCCGCTCCCATGCGAGCGAGCGAGTGCTCTATGTGGATCGAGCCGCGCAAGCGCAGCACATCTTCTGGTGTGTACGGACGCTCGACTCTGTTCCAGCGCGGATTCGACGCCCAATCCTCCTTGATGGCGGCTTGGGCAAGAGCATATTGCACGACCCGTTCTTGGTCGCTCAATGGCTGCTCGATCTGATGTTGGGTTAAGGGTTGAGCGCTGTGTCCGTTTCCATTGGCCGACATGTACTGATCTCCTGACATTGCTGGTCCTGGGATGAGTGACTGGTTAAACTGGATTAAATTCTCCGTTCACAATCATGGCTTCACTAATTTCGCGTGCGCGGCGGAAACGATCCGCCTCCTCAGGTACTGAGTTCGAGGGGAGCCCGGCTAACAATCGCTCGAGTTCCTCATCGAACAGCCGGGTGATGAACTCGGGAGTGTGCTTCACGCTTTGCCCCTGCTCATCCTGAACGGGAACGAGATCGCGATGCAGCGCGCGCTGCGCAATCATTAGGCGATAGATGCGGTCGGTGGCCAGGTCTTCCATGTAGCCGTCGAGCAAGCTTGCGCCTCTGCCGCTCAGCACTCCGTGCCGGTAGCGAATCACGGTTCGCACCGCCGCGCGCGTACCGTTCAAAGTGCGGGCGCCCACTCCCAGCGGCTGCGGCCGAAGATCGGGATAACGGCTAGCATTCTTGGGCCGCGCCTGAAGTTGATTGGGGTAAAGGAACTGCGCTACCGCAATCGCATTCTGATCCGGATGTCCGGTCCACGCGCCATCCATCAGGCAGTCGGCTTCGTTCTTTTTATCTTTTTCGAGGACGGCCAGAGCGCGCGCATTCAACTCAGAATCTTCGCGACTAGGGTATAGCGCCGTCATTCCGCCGATCGCGAGAATGCCGCGGCGATGGCAGATCTCCGGCATCAGTTCCCGGAGGTTCTGAAAGAAAGCAACATTGTGCGGAATGGTGTTGCGATCCGGCAGAACCCAGTCTGGATCGTCGAGGTTGAAGTGAATCAGGCTCGCCATGTAATCCCAGCGGCCAAGATTCAATCCGATAATGTGATCCCGCAGGTTGTAAGCGAATTCCTCCATCTGAAACGCCAGCGGGTGCGACTCCACCAGCGCCATGCACTTGATGTAGTTGTGGGGCAGGCCGCGCCACTGCGCCAGCGCCTTGAACAGATCGCGCCACCACAGCGCTTCCTCCGCCGACTCTGATTTCGGAATGTAGACGCACAGCGGATGCTTTAACTCTTCAGGATTGATCTCATAAAAGATCCGAGCCACATCGACGAGTGACGCCGACACCAGTTCGCCGGGAAGCAGGCCGGCCTGGCTCAAGTGCAATCCGCGCGGACGCGTGAAGATCACCGTGCCATTTTGCTGAATGCCTACCGTCCGGTCGCGCTTCTTGTCGTAATAACTCAGCTCTCCGCGCAGGCAGGCCAGAATGTTGGCAACGCCCAACTCGTGATGTGACCACTCGTTGACACAGGAATCTTCCAGATCGAGCATCACGCCGGGCGCGCCTGAGTTCAGCATCTTTACGCAAAGTTCGCCGTCGTCTGCGGGCCCAGTCATCTGGTTGCGCTGATCGCGGCACCACTCCGGCAGCGTGATCCGCCAGCCATTGCGCACGGTGTCAGAAGGGAAGCGGTGCTTGGGCTTATCTCCCTCGAGAGATCGCTGCAGCACCTCGAGCCGCTTCCATGCGAGTTGTTGCTGGCGCGGAGTGAAGGTGCGGTGCAGAGGTAAAAAGAATTCCATAAAGCCGGAAGGAAGAGCGCGGGCGGCATCGAATCCCGCCGGTGTGCTGCTGATCGGGTTAACTAAGCCTGCCATCTCCTTCGTGGTTACTGCAGTCGGCGTCATAATCTCGGGCCCTCAATCGAATATCGACTCCATTTCGGAGTTCAAGATAGTGAACGGTCATTCACCATACTGGCGGATCGTACGGCGCTCAAATGTCGCGGTCAAGCTCGTTGTTCAACATACTGAACAGGCATTCATTTTGTTGGCGGACTAAGGTTTTGTTACCATAACGATTTAGCGATGAATTCCCCG
>CAZILJ010000194.1:0-4051 GCA_964539915.1 uncultured Acidobacteriaceae bacterium
GCGCGTGCTGATTGAGGGCACTGCAGGTGTCTGGTTCAAGTTGTTCGATGGATCGAAGGAAAAGCTGAACTGGGGTCGAATACAGTTCGGTCCGCAGTACTCCTATGTCGTACGCAACACGTGGTCGGGTGTAAAGTACCCGAACCAGCCACAAGGAGTTGACAACATGGTCTTCACGTCGTTTCGCTACTACTTACCGTAACGGAGCTCTCGCGCTCGGAACAAACCCACCGGCACTTGGACAGGAATCCTGTCTGGGTGCCGGTTCTGATTAAACGAGCTATTTACAATCGGCGCGCAGCCTGGCTTGAGTCGAGTGCCGGCGGTTCGATCGTGCAATGCTTTATACTAAATGTCCCGTACACTTCGTGGGTGTAACCGGGGTGGATCGACCAGAAGAAATCGCACGAGTAAGCGGCAAGTGTTCGTCATGGCTCGTATTTCACTCGACAATCCCCAGTATTTCTTGAACCGCGACACCTCCTGGCTCGCGTTCAATCGTCGCGTGCTGGAAGAGGCGTCCGACGAGGGCAACCCGCTTCTCGAGCGCTTGAAATTTCTATCCATCTCAGCCAGTAACCTCGACGAGTTCTTCGAGATCCGCGTGGCCGCCATGATGCAGCAGATCGAGGATGGCTACAACGAGGCCGGTCCCGATGGCGTGACCCTATCGGAAAAACGGGACCTCATGAATAAGCTCACCCACGAATTCGTGGATGATCAATACGACTGCTGGAACACCCGGTTGCGGCCAGCGCTCACGGAAAACGGAATTCGTGTGCTCGGACTGCACGAGCTAGATTCCGATGCGCTGCGCTTCGTCGAGCAATACTGCGAAAAAGAACTCGACCCGTTGTTGACGCCGGTGACGGTGGACCCGGCGCATCCGTTTCCGCGGGTCATCAACAAAGCGTTGTGCCTGGCCTTCCTGTTACGTCGCCGGCGCCGCTCCGCCCTGACCTACACGGGCGTAGTGTCGGTGCCCCGGGCTCTGCCTCGGTTGGTGCGGTTGCCTTCCGAGGGCACGGCGGACTTTATCTTCCTTGCCGATCTGGTGGCGCATCATGCCGTGCGCATGTATCACGGCTATGACATTGTGTCCTCAGCGCCCTTCCGAGTTACGCGTAACAGCAACTTGTATCTGGCGGAAGAGGAGGCGCGAAGCTTGCTCGAGTCGGTGCGCGCGGAACTGCACAATCGCCGCAAGGGCGACGCGGTCCGTATGGAAATCGAAGCCGACGCCGATCCGGAGATCATTGATCGGTTAGGAACTGTATTCGAACTTGACCCGTGGCAAGTGTTTCCCGTGAATGGGCCGGTGAATCTCTCGCGGTTGTTCAATGTTTATGAGCAGGTCAAGCGCCCTGATCTCAAGTATCGCGCGTTTTCGCCGCGGGAGTTGCGCCTCACCTCAAAATCGAAGGATCTGTTCGAAGAGTTGCGCGGACACGACATCCTGCTGCATCACCCATTCGACTCTTATGACGCGGTCATTTCGTTTATTGAGTCGGCGGCCAAAGACGAGAACGTTCTTTCCATCAAACAGACTCTTTACCGCACGAGCGAACACTCCCTGATCGTCCCTTCGCTCATGGACGCGGCGTCGCGAAAGGAAGTGACCGCCGTAGTGGAACTGAAGGCCCGCTTCGATGAGGCCTCAAACATACGCTGGGCGCGCGATTTGGAAGACGCGGGCGTGCAGGTTTTCCACGGCCTCGTGGGCCTGAAAACGCACTGCAAGCTGTCGCTGCTGGTGCGACGCGATCCGGATGGAGTGGCACGGAGTTATGTGCACATCGGTACCGGAAACTACAATGCCAATACCGCGCGGTTCTACACTGACCTGAGCCTGTTCACGGCCAACCCTGAAATCACACGCGCAGTGCACGACGTTTTCAGCTTTCTCACAGCGTATGCGGAGAATCCAACCTACGAGCCTCTTTTGGTTGCCCCGCTTGATCTTGCGGAAAAGTGCATCGCACTGATCGATCGTGAAGCCGAGCATGCGCGTCAGGGCAAAGACGCTCACCTCATCGCGAAGATGAACGCTTTACTCGACAAGGCTGTGATTCAGGCCCTATACCGTGCTTCTCAGGCAGGAGTCGAGATCGATCTGATCGTGCGCGGGATTTGTGCATTGCGTCCGGGAGTGCATGGAGTGAGCGACAACATTCGCGTGCGCAGCATCGTAGGCCGATTCCTCGAGCACAGCCGCATCTTCTACTTTGCCAATGCTGGCGAAGATGAGATTTACATCGGTAGCGCGGATTGGATGACACGCAATCTGTATGAGCGTGTCGAAGTGCTCGTGCCGGTGCGCGATGAGATGCTGAAGCAACGGGTTCGGCACGAAATCCTGGACGCGTATCTGGCCGACAATCGCAAGGCACGAATCCTGCTGAAGGATGCGACTTACCTGGGTGCGTGGCAGCCCTTGCACGGCACCAGAAGCCGTCGTCCGCCGGCCGGAGCCGCGGCTTTCTGTGCGCAGGATTTCCTGATGTCGGTTGCGGAAGGGAAGGCTCCACTGACACTCCCGCAGCAGGTTCCGGCCCGGAGGCGTAAGGTAGTGATGGGAAAGGAACGATAAGGCCAAATGATCCTCTATTTCCTGCGGCACGCGAGCGCGGGCGAGCACCTCGCCCATCCCAAGAAGGACGAGAAGCGTGCCCTGGACAAAGAAGGCATCGAACAGTGCGGCTATATCGGCCGCGCTTTGGCCGCACTGGATGTGCAGGTAGACGCGATCATCGCTAGTCCCCTAAAGCGATCGACACAGACGGCGTCGCTGGTTGGCAACGAGTTGGGCTACGAAGGTAAGTTACAAATCGATGCTGGCTTGCGCCCGGAGGCTGGACTGGCTGACTTCCGCAAGTTGCTCGAAAAATATGCCCGCCAGGAAGCAATTATGGTGGTTGGGCACAATCCGAACCTGAGCCAGTTCCTGGGCGCAGTGATCAGCGATTCCGGTTGCGAAGCGTCGGTAGAACTGAAGAAGGGTGCGGTCGCGAAGGTGGAAATGCGCCGCACCTCGGGCAGCCTGCAATGGTGTCTCACGCCGAAGATTCTTCGTGCCCTCTACGATTCCGCGGTAGAGAGTTCCCGCCCGAATACTTCGCGAAAGTAGTCGCGCTCTTTTTCGATCGCCCAGAGTTCCAGATCCACTCCCATCCGACGTCTGGGAAGCAGCGTCAACTTCACTCCCGCGGAACGCACTCCGACGCGTACTTTCTCCACGGCACGGCTTCGTCCCAGGTTTAGCGCGCGCGCCAACCGAAGCAAGAGGATCGCCTTCTGCACGTCCGCCCGATCATTGGGGTCCAGCAGCTTCATGGGACCGTCCTCCAGCGTGGGACGCGATTTTCCCAGATAGCGCGCAATTGCGGCAATAATTCGTCGCTGCTGCGGGGTGTACCCAAGGATCTCGGAGTTTGAAATGATGTAATGGGTGTGGCGGTGATGGCCGTTCCGGCTCACGTAGTCGCCCACTTCGTAAAGCATGGCCGCGGCTGAGAGCCACTCACGGTATTCGGGTGGAAGTCGGTGCAATGAGCGCAACGTGGAGAACAAGAAGGTAGCGGCGTCACGGACGTCCAGGGCATGCTTGCGGTCTACACCGTAGTGGCCGACGGCGTTTAGAATCGATTCCCAACGCTCGGATTCGATCTGCTTGCCCGAGCGAGTACTGCGATCGTAGTCGGCCGCCATCTGCGCAAGAATTCCGTCGCGCAGCCCGAGCGGCGAATAGCGGAAGCCTTTGAGTTGTAGCCGCTCGAGAAGTTCCTTGTAGACCATGGCCCCAGCCACGATGATCTCCGCTCGCCGCAGGCCGATGCCTTCGATCTTGCGACATTCCTCCACCGGCAGGCGCGCGAGCCGCTTCGCAATCCGGGTCATTTCGGCGGAGGACACAACCGACCGCTGACGACCTACGCCTCGGCGCATGTGCCCCGCAACCGAAGCCAATGACGCTGCTGTTCCGGATGTGGCAATCACGTTTCTTACCTTTGCGGCGGTGATGCGAGCAATGATGCGATTGACCTCGCGAGTG
>CAZILJ010000195.1:0-2141 GCA_964539915.1 uncultured Acidobacteriaceae bacterium
GGCGGCGCTCGCCAATGGCCACGGGGCTGGGCCGCGTTTTTTGGTAATTCTTGAGGCGATAGCGCGGGGTGCGGCGTAAGTTGTACAGATGCCCGTTGGAGATGGCGGCCAAGCGCTGGAACTCGAGCTTGCCGTAGTGGCCAAACTCGCGCTCGAAAATGCGTCGGGTAGCGGGACCGCTCAAAGTCTGGTGCGCTTCATCGACCTGCGCCAGCAACTCGATATCCGCTCTCGTATAGCGAGTGGGAAAACGATGGCGGTGACTGGTTTTGATCCGCACCCGCCCCGTGGCCAGGTAACGGCCCACCAAGCGCGTCCGTTGCGCCCGGCTCAGCCCCGTCATCTTGCCCAGGTACCGCCGGAGCAGGCCGGGCGCTCGCCGCCCCTGCCCATGTACTCCTGTTGGCATAACAACCGCTCCACCCAACCGTAAATTTCTTCCCGTTGGCTGGCCTCGAACCGTACTTCTTTCGCGACCAAAAGAAACTGCTCAATCTGCTGCAAGCTTAATTTCTCTGTTTCGTGCACGCTGATCATCCATGTTCAGCATGCCTTATCCTTCAGGCTCATCTTGTATTGGAAACAGGCCCCCTCCTTCAGGCTCGTCTTGCATTGGAAAAGACTTCATATTGACAAGGACGTTGGCGCGAGTGCATCATGTCTCAACGAAGTTTAGGACGGTTTTTTCTCTCATGACTGACAGCGGGCCTGGAGGAGAGCACATGTCAAAATTAATGCACCAGCTTTGGTCGGAAGAATCGGGGCAAGACATCGCGGAATATGCGGTGATGTTGGCTGTGATTCTGGTTCTAGTGGTAGGGACAGTTCGCTTGATTGGTTCAAATTCCAACAGCGTATTCTCCCAAGCCGCCAGTTCCATCCAGTAGAGGCGCGATTCCAGTAGATTCTGCGACTTCGTCTCGATTTGCCTTTTAACCTTTATGACACGATTTACTCCAGGCCCGTTTTTTACCGCCTACTTCTGGTTTACAGAGGTAGCGGCTGCGGAGCAGCTTGGAGTGAGGTTGAGCCACTGACGGCCCCCTAAACCAGCCAAGCTTCAGCCGCAGGCCGCGATCCAAGGATCGCGGCTTTTGTTTTTGAGATTTATCCAAGGAGACCGACGCCATGATTGTGAACATGTCCGAGAAGGCTACCGAGAAGGAAATTGACCATGTCATTGAACGAATCCGCGAAGCGGGATACCAGCCGCATGTAACCCGAGGGACCGAGCGGACCATCGTCGCGGCGGTGGGAAGCGGACGCCGCCATGAAATCGAAGCCCTTCAGGTCGCTCCTGGCGTAGACAACGTCGTCGCAATTGCCCAGCCTTTTAAATTAGTGAGCCGCCAGGTGAAACCCGAGCGCACGGTTGTGACAGTCAATGGCGTGGCGATCGGGGGGCCCAATGTGGTGGTTATCGCGGGACCATGTTCGGTTGAGTCACGCGCGCAATTGCTCGATACGGCTCACGCCGTAAAGCGCGCCGGCGCTGCCATGCTGCGGGGCGGAGCTTACAAACCACGCACTTCTCCTTATGACTTTCAGGGCCTTGGCCTGGAGGCGCTCAAGATTCTGCGGGAAGCTCGGGAGGAAACCGGCCTTCCCATCGTTACGGAAGTGATGAGCACGGAGGATGTCGACGTCATCTGCGAGCATGTCGACATGCTGCAAGTGGGAGCGCGCAACATGCAGAATTTCGCGCTGCTGCGCCGTCTCGCTACGGTCAACAAGCCGGTTCTGCTGAAACGCGGTCCGTCTGCCACCGTAAAGGAGTGGCTGCTCGCCGCCGAATACCTGCTCTCGGGCGGCAATCAGCAAGTCGTCCTGTGCGAGCGCGGCATCAGGACCTTCGAAACGGAAATGCGCAATACCATTGACCTGGCTGCCGTCGCCTTGGCCCGGGATCTGTCGCATCTGCCTGTGATCGCCGATCCCTCGCATGGCACCGGCAAGCAGAGTCTGATTGCCGCGGTTTCCCGCGCAGCGGTCGCTGTCGGAGCCGATGGCTTGATCATTGAGGTGCACCCGTGCCCGGAACGCGCGCTCTCGGATGGTCCGCAGTCTCTCGATTTCGCAGGCTTCGGCAGAGTCATGCGGGCGCTGACGGAACCTCTGCGGCAGACCGCCAGCCTGCCTTC
>CAZILJ010000196.1:0-4565 GCA_964539915.1 uncultured Acidobacteriaceae bacterium
AGTTCGAAGCAGCGAACCCTACCCTGTTGGCGGGGCGGCTAAACATCGACGAACTGAAGGCGGAAGAAATCACGGCCCACCTCCGCCCTAACCCCAGCCTCACCTTGTCGGCTGACGGAACCCAGATTACTCCGAGTAATGGAGTGTGGAAGCCCCTCTCCGGGACCTTCATCTCGCCCGGAGTCAGCTACTTGTTCGAGCGGCGGAACAAGCGGGGGTTGCGCCTCGAAAGTGCCCAACAAGGCACTGCCATCGGCAGTGCACAGCAGTCCGACTCGGAACGCAATCTGCTTTTCAACCTGCGCAGCGCCTTCGTCGGAGTTCTCCAGGCAAAGGCCGCGCTCCGCTTGGCCCAGGACAATCTGGACTACTACGACAAGGTCCTGAAAATCAGCCGCGACCGCTTTCAGACTGGCGATATCGCCCGCCTTGAGCTCGATCGGCTCGAACTGCAGCGGCTCCAATACGAATCCGACCTTCAGACCGCTCTGGTCAACCTCCGGACGACGAAGATTAACCTGCTGGCTTTACTAAATGACCGCAGGCCGGTTGACAACTTCGACGTCGAAGGACGGTACGACTTCAGCGAGGATCTCCTCTCTCTCGACGACTATCGCCAAGACGCACTGAATGTGCGTCCCGATCTTCGCGCCGCCGTGCTATCGGTGAAACAGGCGGAAACCAACTACCAACTCGCCAAGGCCGACGGTTCTACCGATCCGACGATCAGCGCATGGTTTACGCATAACGGTTCGTTCAACAACCCCGACGCCCTTAACACGCTCGGCGTCAGCGTCAGCATGCCGCTTCGGATATTTGACCGTAACCAAGGCGAGAAGCTGCGCACGAAAATCGACATCCAGCGCAATGAGAAGCTCCGCGCAGGCGTCGAGACCCAGGTCTATAGCGACGTGGACTCCGCTTATGCCGCCCTAAACGGCAACATCCACCTGCTGATCCCGTACAAGCGCCAATATCTGGAGCAGGCGGTGCGCGTGCGCGACACAATTTTCTTTTCCTACCAGCATGGCGCCGCGTCGTTGCTGGATTTCTTGAATGCGGAGAATGAATACCGCACTGTGCAGTTGGGCTACCTGAATCTGATCGGTGCCTATCTCACGTCGGCGGCACAGATGAATTTGGCAGTGGGCCAAGAGGTAATCCAATGAGGACTGACTCTCTATCCCGGATCTTTCTAACCGCTCTCTGCCTGTTCCTCGCGCTCGCGGTCGCGGCC
Source organism: uncultured Acidobacteriaceae bacterium (assembly GCA_964539915.1). Taxonomy (GTDB): domain Bacteria; phylum Acidobacteriota; class Terriglobia; order Terriglobales; family Acidobacteriaceae; genus Sulfotelmatobacter. The sequence goes on from CAZILJ010000196.1 coordinate 1,238, forward strand.
TGCAACGAAGGTAAGGCCGACCCGAAGGCCGAGGCGCCACCCAAAACAGCCGTCGAGCCTGACCTCGACGCCAACAACTTCAAAGTGGACCACCCCGACCAGTTTCCACTGGTGAGCGCGGTTGAGCATAGGACGGTGCCTCGATTGAATGTGACCGGAGTCGTCCAACCCGATATCACACGCGCAGTACCAGTGATTTCTCTGGCTGCCGGGCGAGTCGTCGAGATTAAGGCAAGACTCGGCGATGTTGTCGAGAAGGGGCAGTTGCTGCTGAAGGTGAGCAGCAATGACGTCTCGGGCGCCTTCCAGACGTATCTGAAAGCCGAGAACGACGAGCGTTTGGCTCGCTTACAGCTTGAACGTTCCCAGCTTCTCTACGAACACGGAGCTATCTCCAAGGGCGCTCTGGAGCAGGCCGAAGACACCGCCGGCGACGCCAAGGCCGACTTTAATGCAGCCACCGAGCAGTTGCACCTGCTTGGCATCGACAAAGACCATCCTTCGGGCATCGTCGACATCACAGCGCCTATCTCGGGGGTCATCACCGATCAGCAGGTCACCACCGCGGCCGGCATCCAGGGATTGTCAGGTCCGAATCTCTTCACCATTTCCGATCTCTCGTACGTCTGGATCGTCTGCGACTTGCACGAAAATGACCTCGACTCCGTGCGCGTCGGCGACACTTCCGATATCCAGCTCAATGCCTATCCCAACCGGGTATTCAAGGGCCGCGTGGATAACATACTGCCAGTTCTCGATCCCAACCTTCGCACTGCGAAAGTACGTCTGGAGCTGAAGAACCCGGGACAGATGCGCATCGGAATGTTAGTCACGGCCACCTTCTACGGCAAGCAGCCGGAAACCCGCCCTGCCGTTCCAGCCACTGCCATCCTGCACCTTCATGACCGCGAGTGGGTCTACGCTCCGCTGGGAAATGCTCACTTCAAGCGGGTGGAAGTCGTCACCGGCGGCATGTTGTCGGGCAAGCAGCAGGAGATCGTCTCTGGAATCAAGCCGGGCGATCAAGTCGTATCGAACGCACTGGATCTGCAAAACACGGTCGAACAATAAAGGTTAGAGCAATTAGGTGAGTGCATAGATGATTCGCCGCGTCGTCGATTTCGCGCTCAACAATCGCTTGCTCGTTCTGGGGTTGGCCTTCGTCCTGTTTGTCTGGGGCATCATTTCGTTTCACAATCTGCCCATCGAGGCCTATCCCGACGTGGCCGACAACTACGTCGAAATCATCACGCAATGGCCGGGAATCTCGGCCGAACAAATCGAGCAACAAGTCACGATTCCGCTGGAAACGGTGATGAACGGCATACCGGGCGTTGTGCATCTCCGTTCCTTCTCGCTGTTCGGACTGTCCGACCTGAAACTGGTCTTCGAAGACGGAACCGATAATGCCTGGAACCGCGAGCGCGTCTTGGAGCGCCTGGCGCAGGTGATACTTCCTCCCGGTGTGGTGCCCCAGATGGGTACGGACTGGAGCCCCGTCGGCCAGATCTGTTTTTTCACCCTGCGCAGTACCAACCCCCGCTATGACGCGATGGAGTTGAAGTACCTCGAAGACTGGGTCGTCGAAAAGAATCTCAAGTCCGTCCCCGATATCGTCGACGTTGCCAGCTTCGGCGGACCCACCCGTGAATACCAGGTTCGCCTCGACCCCAACAAACTGATCGCCTACGGGTTGAGCCTGACCCAGGTCGAGCAACAATTGACTAACAACAACGCCAATGCCGGCGGCAGCTTCATTCAAGAGGGTCTGCAACAGATTAATGTCCGCGAAGTGGGCATGGTCGATCACGTTCACGATATTGAGCAAACCGTCGTTCTGACCAAGGCCGGCACACCGTTGCGCGTGAAGGACGTTGCTGTCGTTTCCCAGGGCCCAAAGATACGGCTCGGCCAGTTCGCTCGCGCTTTCCATCGCGAAGTGATTCACCAGGAAAACGGAAAGATCGTTGACAATGACGACGTGGTCTCCGGCATCGTCCTGCTGCGCAAGGGCGCGGCCGCCGATCCGGCTCTCAAAGCCCTCCACGAAAAAATCCAGGAGATGAACGATCGCATCCTGCCTCCAGGCGTAAAGATCGTTCCTTTCATCGATCGCAGCGATCTCGTGCACTTCACCAGCCACACCGTGCTGCACAATCTGACCGAAGGAATGATCCTGGTCTCGATCATCCTGATAATTTTCCTCGGCAACCTCCGGGCCGCCCTCATTGTTGCGTCTACGATTCCGTTTTCCTTGTTGTTTGCATCGATTTGTCTGGACCTGAAACACGTTCCTGCAAACCTTCTGTCTCTCGGCGCGCTGGATTTCGGCATGGTCGTGGACGGCGCGGTGGTGATGATCGAAAACATCGTCCGCCACATGAGTTTTGCCAATGGCACGAAAACGCCTACCGAAAAAATCAGCGATGCTTCCCACGAGGTCCAGCGTCCCGTCTTTTACGCCATCGGCATCATCATCACCGCATATCTGCCGATATTCACTCTGCAACGCGTCGAGGGCCGGTTGTTTCACCCTATGGCCTGGACGGTCGCTTTTGCCTTGGCGGGCGCTCTGCTCTTCTCGATTCTGATCGCACCCGTGCTGGCCAGTTACGCTTTCGCGAAAGGCGCCAAAGAGTGGCACAACCCCGCCATGCAGTTCCTGACTGCGAGGTACGCCATCGCGATCCGCTGGGCGATCCGTCACCGGACGATCACGGTCGGTGTGGGTGTTTTCGGCCTTTGTTTCGCGATCTACCTTGCCCTCGGCGGAGTGATCGGGTCTGAGTTTCTGCCTCATCTGGACGAAGGCGCACTTTGGGTCCGGGGCACGCTTGCCCCGAGCACTGGTCCGGACGAAGGTATCCGGGTGGCGAACCAGGCCCGCATCGCACTCTGCTCCTTCCCGGAGGTCCCGCAATGCACCAGTCAGGTGGGGCGTCCCGACGACGGAACCGATACCACCGGCTTCTTCAATACCGAATATTTTGTCGACCTGAAACCCCGGGAAGAATGGCGGCAAATCTTCCACCAGGACAAAGACGAATTGATCGTCGCCATGAAGCGCGAACTCGACAAGATTCCCGGCGTCGAATGGGGGTTCTCGCAACCCATTGAAGACAACATGGAAGAGGCCGTCAGCGGTGTGAAAGGAGAACTCGCCACCAAGATCTACGGCGAGGATCTGAAGACTCTCGAACAAAAAGCCGATCAGATCGTCGGCATCATGCGCGGGGTGAAAGGCGTTGAGGACCTGGCGGTTTTTCGTGTTCTCGGCCAGCCCAACCTCAACGTGATCGTGGACCGCGACGCAGCCGCGCGTTATCAG
>CAZILJ010000197.1:0-2901 GCA_964539915.1 uncultured Acidobacteriaceae bacterium
CAGGGATGCGGCGAGCCTCGACGTTTTCGAAGGCATGCTTCTTCAGCAGCGCGATGTACTCGGCCTCAGAGCGCACGTGAACCGGGACCTTCAGCTTATCGACCCACTGCAGTGAATATTGATTGTCTTTGTAGAGATTGATCAGAATGAACAGCCTTCCCCGCGGGGACATGACTCGGAATAGCTCCATAAGTGCGCGGTCCTGATCGGGGTAGTAGTAGAACGACTCCACCGACAGCACTTTGTCAAAGAAATTTTCTTCCCACGGAATCTGCTGCGCCGATCCCCAGACATAAAGAATGTTCTCGAAGTCTTTCGAGCTTTCGCGGGCTTGGCGGACCATTTCATCGGAGACGTCGAGGCCGACGACCTGGCCGAAACCTTCAGGACCATCTCCTACAAGGCGTGCCAGCAGGCGCGTGGCCCATCCACTACCGCATCCGAGATCGAGCACGCGTTCGCCGGGGTGGAGGTTCATCAGGCGAATCGTCTTCTCGGTGATGTCGAGATGATGGCGCTCCATCTTCGAACCCTCGCCTGCGGTGGCCCAGCGGTTGAATTCGAGTTGCAGTTTTTCATCGGGAGTCTGAGGTTTGTCAGGCATGGCGGTTCCTGGTTGCGGAGTTAGGAATTACAGAGTCTCTAGTTATGACCGGCTTCTTGGGCCGCTCGTCGACTTGCAGTTGAAAGATATCCGGCCGCGCATAGTGGCCGACAACATCCAGGTCAAATTTTCCGCGGACGATTTGCGCACGATCGATCTCGGCGGTCAAAATCACCTCGCCTTCTGTGTTGGGCCCGGCGAGAAAATTCCCAAACGGATCGACGATGCAACTTCCGCCCCGCGTGACCACCGCATTCGGATCGTCACTCAATGCCGCAGGATAGTCCGCCGGAAAGTCGCGTCGCCGATTGAACTGGTTCGAGGAAAGGACGAAGCAACGTCCTTCGACCGCAATGTGGCGCATCGAAGCAATCCAGGAATCGCGCGGATCTGCCGTCGGCGCGCAATACAGCTCGATTCCCTTCGCATACATTGCGGCCCGCATGAGGGGCAAGTAGTTCTCCCAACAGATAACGGCGCCCATCTTCCCCAGCGGTGTATCGAAAACAGGCATGGTTGAGCCATCCCCGAAGCCCCAGACCAGTCGTTCTGATGCCGTCGGCATGATTTTTCGGTGCTTGCCCAGGTAGGCGCCATCCGGCGCCAAGAACAATACCGTGCAATAGAGAGTGCCGCGGTCGCGTTCGATCACGCCGATCACGAGGTAGATGCGCGAGCGTTTCGCGGTTCGCCGAAGTGCGTCGACCGCTGGGCCGGGGACGTCCACACTACTTTCCCAGTAACGCCGGAACTGCTCGCGTCCTGCTTCCGAGCGAGATCCAAAGACCGCCCCGAAATCCATTCCCCGCGGATACGCGGAAACAAATGCCTCGGGAAACACCACCAGCCGCGCCCCTTGGCTGGCAGCCTCTCCTGCAAGTCCATCGACCTTTTTGAGCGTTCGTTCTCGATCAAATATTACCGGCGCGGCTTGCACCACGGCCGCTTTGAATCGTTCCGCGCTGACGACTTCTCGTTTCGACTTCCCACTTGCGTTTTTCATGATTGGACGTGGTCCCGTTGAGCCGGTAGCGATAAACCCAGAAAGCCCGACGGCGCTTCGCAACCGCGACGCGAAAGCCCACTCTATGCTACAGTTTTCCTCTTCATGGCGACACATCCTCAGAATCCATCACCCGACGCCGAACCCGGGTCGCTCTACTGTCCGAATTGCGCGGAGGAGGTTACCGATCCGCTGACCTGCGGCGACTGCTCTTCGGTGATCTGCCGGCGTTGTGGCACGGCGCTCGAATCTTCCGACGAACTCGGAATCGGATAATGGAGCCCGTCCCGATTTTGCCGGATAACGACGCGTCTTTGTCGGACGCAGGATCGGCTGACTCAGGATCCGCGGGATCGAATCCGTCTGACGCGAAGCCATCGTTGGTCCGTGGACTCGGGCTGCTTGATTCCGTGCTGCTGCTGGTTAGCGGCATCATTGGATCATCGATTTTTTTGACGGCGAAAGATATCGCCGGGCCGTTGCCTCAGCCCGTTCTGTTCCTGCTGGTATGGCTGTTGGGGGCTCTGATCTCGCTTTGCGCCTGCTTCGCCTTTGCCGAGCTAGGTTCGATGTTCCCTGCCTCTGGGGGACAGTACATCTACCTGCGCGAGGCCTATGGCGATCTGATCGCGTTTCTCTATGGCTGGATGCTATTCAGCGTCGCCAATGGAGGAACCATTGCCGCGCTTTCGGTCGCATCGGCGGCGTATGCGGGCCAAGTCTTCCCCATCGTGTCGCAAGATCATGTTGTTGCGACCGTGCGCCTGCCGTGGATGGCATTGCTCGAAGGTCATCTCGTCTGGAGTCCTGCCTCCATCATGCTTACGCGAGCACACCTATTCGGGCTCATTCTGATCGCTATTCTCACCTGGGTGAACGTCGCGGGGCTGCGGTGGGGCACCCTGCTGCAGAACATCTCCACCTGGACGAAGTTTACGGCCATGTCGGCCTTCGTGGTGCTGGGATTCGCTATCGGAAACGGGCACTGGTCCAACTTTCAGCCACACGGCGTGGGCTTAACGATGGGACTCGGGCCAGGGCAATTGATCTCGACGCTCGGCGTTGGCTTGATTGCGGTCTTCTGGGCCTACGACGGATGGGTATACATCACGTGGGTCGCGGGCGAAGTGAAGGAACCGCGTCGGAACGTTCCCTTAGCCATGGTGCTGGGCGTGGTCGCGGTCGGAGTGATCTACATCGCGATGAATTTGACTTACATGTACGCGCTGCCGCTCAAGGAAATCGCAGCCCACGAGGCTATTGTGTACACGGCGGCTGCTTCGCTGTTCTCGCC
>CAZILJ010000198.1:0-4808 GCA_964539915.1 uncultured Acidobacteriaceae bacterium
CGATCATCGAAACCGGAAATGACGAAGTGGGAAGCAGTCTTGAAATCGGGGGACACCCGTCGCGCGGCGTGGTCACGCTCGACAATTCGCGGCTCTATGTCTCGAATTTCGGGTCCAACAGTGTCGCCATTTATGACATCGATGTGGGACGCCGCATCTTCACCCTGACCGTGGGCAGCCGTCCGGACGGTCTGGCGCTGACGCCGGATCAGAAGTATCTTCTGGTACTCGATACGCAGTCTGGCGATGTCACGGTGATTCAGAAACGCAGCCCGCGGAAGCTCGAGCCCAACGAGTATTCGTTGCTCACACTGATTCCGGTGGGCGTGCAGCCGAACGCGATCGTGGTGAAAGCATTCCTGCTGAGCCCAGCCAAGAAGTAAGAACCGCATCCCGCTAAGCAAGAGAGACGTAGCCGGCCAAGAGGGTTAGGTCGTAGAGACGGAACTGGTTACGTCTCTCTGGCCACGATCACTTACGATTGAAGCGTAACTGGCTTCCCGCAAAACTGATCAAAGGCCGCCTTCAGGTCCGCCGCAATGGCAGGAGCTTCGCGCGATTCAATGTCACGGCGTTCGATCATGTGGAGCAGTTGGCCATCGCGCATAATCGCAATGGACGGCGAGGATGGCGAATATCCCGTGAAATAGCTGCGCGCACGATCGGTGGCTTCCTTCTCTTGCCCCGCGAATACCGAGTAAGCCTGATCCGGCCGGAGCGAATTCTGCAACGCCATACGCACGGCGGGACGCATGCGTCCAGCGGCGCATCCACAAATCGAGTTCACGACCACCATCGTGGTGCCGGGACTATTCTTGAGCGCCTGGTCGACTTCGTCGGTGGTGTGGAGTTCTTTGATTCCGAGACGCGTCAGTTCCTCGCGCATCGGGATGACCATAATTTCGGGATACATCGGCATGTCGGTTTTATTCCTCTCGTGGGTGATTCTTCGGGTGACTCTATTGTAGCGTGAGATGGCTGCCGCCGCGGGAGAGGTTCGAAGCAAGGTCTCTGCCACGGCGGTCTCTGTATATTGAGTGGGACTCCATGCTGCTCGAAGAAAATGTTCCTCTGGCGAACTTGACCACCTTCCGGTTGGGAGGTCCCGCCCGTTTCTTCGTCGAAGCCAAGTCGATCGGAGAGCTACAAGACAGCGTCGCCCTGGCGCGATCGAAGAATTTGCCACTGTTTGTTCTGGGCGCTGGCAGCAATCTGCTGGTGGCCGATAGCGGCTGGCCCGGATTGGTCCTGAAAGTCGCCATTGCCGGCATCGAGCGCCTAGACGAGGTCGAGGGCAAAGCTAGGTTTCAGGTCGGCGCCGGCGAGTCGTGGGACGGCTTCGTCTCGTACGCCGTTAGGGCGCGGTGCGCGGGCGTGGAGTGCCTGAGCGGCATCCCCGGCAGCGTAGGTGGAACACCTGTGCAGAATGTGGGCGCATACGGACAGGAGGTGTCGGAGACCATCGAGTCGGTCGAAGTGTTCGATCTGCGAGATGGCCAGGTGCGCGAATTGTGCGTCGAAGCCTCGGGATTCGCCTACCGTTCCAGTATTTTTAATACGACCGAGCGCGGTCGGTTCATTATCTTGCGTGTTACCTATGCGCTTGTGCCGGGCGGCGAGCCGCGCATCGGCTATGCCGATTTGAAGCGTCATTTCGAAGGCCGCGAGACTTCGCCCAATCTGGCGGAGACGCGCGAGGCCGTGCGTCATATCCGCGCGCTGAAGGGCATGTTGATTGTTGCCGGCGATCCCGACTGCCAAAGCGCCGGCTCGTTCTTCAAGAACCCCGTGATTTCCCAAGAGCAGCATGCAGACCTCGAAAAGCGAGCGGCTGCCAAGGGATTGACTCTGCCGAGTTATCCCGCACTCGAAAAGAACAAGAAAGTTTCCGCGGCTTGGCTGGTGGAACACTCCGGATTCGCGCGGGGATACGGCTTTGGCCACGTCGGCATCTCGAGTAAACACACGCTGGCGATTGTGAATCGCGGACAAGCCACCGCCGTCGAGGTGCTGGCCTTGAAAGATCAGATCCAGCAACGCGTCGAGGAAATCTGGGGCCTTCGCCTGGAGCCGGAGCCAGTGATGGTGGGATTCTAATTTTGGGTGGCGCAGGCGCCCCTGCCGGCGTGAACTGACCTAATCCTCGTGGGTACTCGCTTTGGAGAAACCGCCCAACACAGCGCTTGCGTCATAGCCTGCCCGCGAGCGGGAGAGCCCGCGCCACAGGTATCCAGCCGCACAAACCCAAGCCCGCAAGCGACCCGTTCCCTTCCGTTCTTCCAAAGATATTCCTGAACAGACGAGCTACCCGAGCGGTCTTCATGATTGAGGGCGGACAAGTGGTGAGCGGAGAGGCGATCCTGAGTGGAACGGTAACCGTCGAGCGCAATCACCAAGAAGAGCTCGAAGCACTGGTCCGACAGCACTCACGGCTCGTCTACCGAATCGCTTATGCGGTTCTTCGCCGCCACCACGATGCCGAAGATGCGACTCAGGAAACGTTTATGCGGGTGCTTCGCTACAGTCGAAAGCTCGCGGCTGTCGAAGACCCGAAGACATGGCTGGCGCGGATCGCCTGGCGTGTCGCCATAGACCGGAGCGGGCGGCGAGGACGAATGCGGGAGATTCCGTTGGAAGATCCCGAGAAGCCTGTCGTGGAAGTGGCGTCGTCCGACACTCCCGCGGATGAGATCATGCATGGCACCCAGATCGGTGCGGTGCTGGAGCGACTGATCGCGGCGCTTCCCGAAAAGCTTCGCGAGCCATTGATTTTGTCGACGATCGAGGAGATGTCGCCCCGAGAAGTCGCTGCGACGCTGGGAACCAATGAAGCGGCGGTGCGGTCGCGAGTTTTTCGGGCGCGTCAGATTTTGCAGGAAAAACTGGCAGGACGGATTCGCAGGAAGTAGGTGGGCACCGTGGCAGACATGAAGCCAGATGAACTCGACAACGTTTTGGATGCGGCTCTTGCCAAGTACGCAGCCGAACCGCGCACTGGCCTGGAAGAGCGGGTGCTGGCCAACTTGCGAGACGAACGAGCCCGGATTCCGAGTCGCGCGTGGTGGCGATGGAGCGTGATGGCTGCGCTGGCAGCGATGGTCGTGGTGGCGGTGGCCCTCGCCTGGAGATCCGTGAAGGCAACGAATCCGACGGTGGCGAATCATCCGGGCACGATACACGCTCCCGCTCTGCCAGCGAAGCAAGTGGTTTTGAATAAGGACGGGAATCAGGTTCGCCATCAAGAGCGCAAGCCGACACGAAGAACAACCGCACGGCATGAGAGATCCGGGACCGCCATGGCAGGCAATCCCAAGCTCGCCCAGTTCCCTTCGCCGCAGCCGCTAAGTGAGCAGGAAAGGATTTTGGCGAGCTACGTGGCAGACGATCCGCAACGAGCGCGGCTGATCGCGCGCGTCATAAGCGAGGGACTGCGGCAGGATCAACTCGAAGAGCTGAAGGCTTTTCCAGCTGGCGACCGGGCCAGGGATTCGGAACGGAATAGCGAAACGACAGGAAGATAAAACTCAAGGAGAACGACGATGCGCAAGGCAATAGCGGTTTGGACGATTGCGGTTCTGGGATTCATCGCTTGTTGGGAAGCAGCAGGATACGCGCAGGAGGCCGCGCCCGCCAACTATGAGAAGGCAAAAGCAGAAGCGAAGCAAAACGTAGAGTCTGCCAATGCCGAACGAGAGAAACCAGTGCATGCCTACCGGCTCGATTTTTCTGTCAACGAATTGGAAGACGGCAAGAAGCTCAACAGCCGGCAGTACTCGCTCAACCTGAATGCCGACGATGCCAACGAGATCAAGATCGGCACACGCGTACCCGTCGAGGCCGGGCACGAGCAGTTTCAGTACATGGACGTCGGCACAAGTATTTGGTGCAGAATCGGGGAGCGGGCCGATGGCATACCAATGTCGGTGCGAGCCGACATCAGCAATTTCGCGATTCCAGAGCAAGGAACCGGACACGAGTCTCGTCCGGTGGTTCGGCAATTCAAAATTAACGCCAGCACACTGGCGTTGCCAGGCAAGCCGATGGTAGTAGGCAGCGTGGACGATCCCAACTCCAGGCGGCAGTTCCAGCTGGAAGTGACGGTGACGAAGTTGAGATGAGAACTGTGGCGCGGGCGCCCTCGCCCGCGGGCTCGCGCAGGTCAGGGGAAGGGAGGGCCCACCCTATCGCGTTCTTTGCGTTAGGGTGGGGAATCGTATGATGCGCTTGTTGTCTCGCTCGCGTTCGCCCTAGACGCCGTATCCGAGCTACATTTCGCGCGCCAGGGCGTCGGCGCCACACAAACCGGCGCCGTCCCGGTCGCCGACCCTGCTTTATCGGCTGTGACCCCTGGGGAGGGGAGGGTGAAAGCGAGCCGGCGGCAAGCGGCGCCTCAGGTTATCGATCGCCAATTCTTGCCGCCTCTTGAAAAATCTCAACGAACATTTTGCGCGTGAGCTTGCCGGTCTGGGTGTTCTGGTTGGAAGGATGGTAAGAGGCAAGTAACAGTTTGCCATCGGGCAACTCGTAGCTCGCGCCGTGCCTGAAAATATAATCCTTCTTGCTTGCGAGCACGCCCCGACGCTTCAAATGGTTCAAGTAAGCCTCGAAGCCAATCTTCCCCAGTGCGACTACAACCTTTACGTTTTTTAACCCTGCCAACTCGCGATCGAGAAACGACGAGCAGGCGGTGAGTTCCTGGGGAAGCGGCTTGTTGTCCGGAGGAGCGCAGCGGACGGCGGCCGTAATATACAGGTCCGTCAATTTCATTCCATCGGTGCGGTCGGTGGCTATCGGCTGGCTGGCAAATC
>CAZILJ010000199.1:0-2650 GCA_964539915.1 uncultured Acidobacteriaceae bacterium
GGCTGGCCAGCAACTGCCTGAGAGTCGCCGTGAAGTCGGTGGTTACGCCGAGTTTGATGTTCTCCGGCATCTCGCGCGGCACCGGCGGTTCCCATCGCGTCAGCGGACGTTTGTAGACGGGGGCATCGTCGGTCAGCGCCGGATTCGGAATCTCGGCCACAACTTTGCCGTGCTCCAGCACGCGGAGTTTGTTGTCAGTCGTGACCTTGCCCACCTCGACCGCGTCGAGTCCCCATTTTTCGAAAACTCGGAATACTTCCTGCTCGCGCCCTTTTTGCGCCACCAGCAGCATTCGCTCTTGCGACTCGCTGCGCATGATCTCGTAGGGAGTCATTCCGGTTTCACGCTGCGGCACGCGGTCGAGTTCAATTTCAATGCCCACGCTGCCGCGTCCGCCCATTTCGCAGGTCGAACACGTCAATCCGGCCGCGCCCATGTCTTGAATGCCGACGATCGCGCCCGTCTGCATGGCCTCAAGGCAAGCTTCGAGCAGCAATTTTTCCAGAAACGGATCGCCGACCTGCACATTCGGCCGCTTCGCTTCCGAGGCTTCGCTAAATTCCTCGCTGGCCATGGTTGCGCCGTGAATGCCGTCGCGTCCGGTCTTGGCGCCCACATAGATCACGGGATTCCCTTCGCCGGCCGCCTTTGCATAGAAGATTTCATTCTTCCTTACCAGGCCCAAGGCGAAGGCGTTGACCAGGGGGTTCCCCGAATAGCAGGACTCGAACTTCGTCTCGCCGCCCAGGTTCGGTACCCCGAAACAATTGCCGTAGGAAGCGACCCCGCTGACCACCCCGTCAAGCACCGAATGATTTTTGTGCAGTTCTTTTTGCGCAACCTCCTTGGACGGTGTGATCGGTCCGAAGCGCAAAGAATCCATGACTGCGACTGGCCGCGCTCCCATTGTGAAGATATCGCGCAGAATCCCGCCGACGCCTGTGGTTGCGCCCTGAAAAGGTTCAATGAACGACGGATGATTGTGAGATTCGATCTTAAAGGCGCAGGCCCAGCCCTCGCCAATATCGATGATGCCGGCGTTCTCTCCGGGGCCCTGCAGCACGAGTTTGCTGCGGGTCGGCAGGCGCTTCAAGTGTACGCGTGACGACTTGTAGGAGCAGTGCTCGCTCCACATCACGCTGAAGATGCCGAGTTCGGTGAGCGTGGGCTCGCGCTGCCCGAGAAGTTGCTTGATCTTCTCGAATTCATCGGGCGTAAGGCCATGCTGCCGGAGGGTCTCCGGAGAAAAGGCAGAGGTCAAAGAGGTAGCCATGGGAAGAGCTTCTATTGTCGCATTTCGGAGCTCGGGAGGGTAGGGCCGCCGCAAGCTGATTTTGAGGATTTCTCCTGCTACGATTCTCTTCATGAAATCGATCATTGTAGGCACTGCGGGGCACATCGACCACGGGAAAACAGCGCTGGTGAAGGCCCTGACCGGCATGGATGCCGACCGGCTCGAGGAAGAGAAGCGCCGCGGCATCACCATTGATCTGGGGTTCGCGCACATGGACTTGCCAGGCGCAAACGGCGAACCCCTACACCTTGGTTTTGTGGACGTGCCCGGCCATGAGCGGTTCGTGCGCAACATGCTGGCTGGCGTGGGTGGCATCGATCTCGTGCTACTGGTCATCGCGGCCGATGAGTCGATCAAGCCGCAGACGCGGGAGCACTTCGACATTCTGCAATTGCTTGGAGTGCAACGCGGCATCACGGTACTTACCAAGACAGATGCGGTGGATCGAGAGATGCTCGATGTGGTGCGCTTGGAGGTGGAGGAGTTTCTGCGCGGAACGTTTCTGGAGCCGCCGAAGTCTCCCATGGTTAGCGTGAGTTCTTTGACCGGCGCTGGACTCGACGATCTGAAGCAGGCGATGATCGCGGCCGCCCAGCAAGTGCAACTGCGGGATTTACAGGCTCTCGCCCGCCTGCCCATCGATCGCGTGTTCACGATGAAGGGCTTTGGAACGGTGGTGACCGGAACCCTTCTCGCGGGAACGGTCCGTCGCGATAAAGAGCTAGAAGTCTTTCCCGTCGGCCGCAGGGTTCGGGTACGCGGGGTGCAGGTGCACGGACAGGCTGCCGAGACTGCGGTCGCCGGGCAGCGCACTGCGGTGAACCTGGTGGGCGCGAGCACCGAAGATTTGTCGAGGGGAATGACTCTGGCGCCAGTTGAGGCGTTCGCGGCTACCCGTCGCGTTGATGTACGGTTGCGCCTATTATCTTCTGCGCCGCGCCCGCTGAAACATCGCGCGCGGGTTCATTTCCACTCCAATACGATGGAGACGGTGGCCGAGATCGCGCTCGGGGGGACGAAACAACTTGCTCCTGGATCGGCTACATTCGCCCGGCTGAAGCTTCCGGAGCCAACCCTCTTGCTGCCCGGAGATCGGTTCATTATTCGTCAGCTTTCGCCGATCGTGACGATAGGGGGAGGAATTGTGCTGGATCCCGCTCCCCTGCCGCGCCAGCCCGAACTGGACGCTTTTCTCGAAACCTTGGCTGGTGACGACCCTGTTGCCAAGTTGACCGCGAGGATCCAAAGACGCGGCTACGCCGGAATCTCGGTGTCGCGCCTTATCGCCGAAACCGGATGGACCGAGGACTCGATCGAAGCTCGACTTGCGCAATCGTTGAAAGATTCGCGGGCGCT
>CAZILJ010000200.1:0-7292 GCA_964539915.1 uncultured Acidobacteriaceae bacterium
GTGGCTCGCGCGCAGTTCTTCCCTCAGCTTTCGATCAGCGGATCAGGCGGAGTGGGGGGAAGCACACTCTCGCAAATTTTCGACCCCGCCGGCCGGCTGATCTTCGGGATTGGTACTCTGACGCAGCCCATCTTCGAAGGCGGCAGGCTGCGCGGGCAGCTTAAGCTGTCGGAAGAAACCAAGAAGGAGATGGTGTTGAACTATCAGAAGACAATCGCCACCGCCTTTCATGATGTTTCGAACGCGTTGATCGCGGTCAACAAGCAGAGAGATGCTCGTGAGCAACAGGAAAAGCTCGTTGATGCTGCCGAAGATGCGGCACGCCTTGCGCGCGTTCGATACAAGGGCGGCGCAACCAGCTATCTCGAAGTTCTCACTACGGATTCGAACCTGTTCTCCGATCAGCTAGACCTGGTCAGCGCACGGGAGGGAGAAGCTGTGTCGCTCGTGCAGCTCTACCAAGCTCTCGGCGGAGGTTGGCAACAGTAAGCAGCCATCTTTGACTCGCTAAACCTCCCGAAGGGGCTCAAGCATGAGCGAATTAGTCAAGCTGCCCCATCCTTTTCCGCGTGATGAAGAGAACGCGAGGATTGTTTGTGGTGGGTTTGCAACAGGCAGGTCACTCAACAATTGGCGGGCAAGCGCGGACCACGACTGTCTGAACAGCGGCGTTAACGATTTATGATTGCCGCCGCAATGGAGTGCTCAGCTCGAAATGAGCTACCCGTGAACTACTATCTGATCCACACGACTTACCCCATTTTGTTCCTCTCCGTATTCGCCCGTCAGCTCTGTCTCCCGGTGCCCGCCATCTTGTTCTTGCTTTCTGGGGGAGCGCTGGCTGGAACCGGACGGCTCAGCTTCACAGCGATTCTGCTGGTAGCTGTTCTCGGATGCCTGTTGGCTGACCTAGTGTGGTTTGAAGCCGGCCGTCTTCGTGGTATGCGAGTGCTGAGGCTGCTGTGCGCCCTTGCCTCCGACCCTGGCTACTGCATCCGGCGGTCGAGAGCGACGTTCCGCAAGAGAGGCCTTCCCGTTCTGCTCATCGCCAAGTTTGTCCCCGGCCTGGACGGCATCACGCCGCCGCTTGCCGGAATGTCGGGGGCATCGCGAGGGGAATTCCTGATGTACGATTCCGGCGGCTCAGCCCTTTGGGCAGGAGCGTACAGTTGTGCGGGGTTTATTTTTGCGGCGGAACTGGAGAAAGTGACCCGATCCATCTCGTTGTTCGCCAATACTCTGATGATCGTGCTGGGTGTTCCGCTTCTGTTCTCCTTTGCCTGGAAGCTGGCGCAGCTCCTGCGAATGAACCGGCTACTCCACGGGCTGCACATCACACCGGAGGAGCTGAAAGCGCGTCTGGATGCCGGCGCGAAGATTGCTATTGTTGACCTGTTGCGCTTCGAGGGCGATCCGCGGGATTCGGTCGCAATTCCCGGTGCGGTGCGGGCCGATCCGAAGAAGATGCGCCACAAAACTCGCGTCGTGATGCCCGAAAGCATCCACCTGGTGCTGTACTGCGGCTCGGAGAACAGCTTTGTGAGCGCGCGTGTCGCTCTGGTTATGCGCAAGAAAGGAATCCAGCGAATCCTCGTGCTGAAGGGTGGACTGGCTGCCTGGAAGGCCCATGGCTTTCCACTAAGCACCGAGTTTGCCGATCCCTATACAGAGATGAATCGGCTCGGCATTGAGATGTTTCCACCGCCCTGGAAAACCCCGCGGGGTGTCACCTCATCGATCCAGCACTCCCAAGACTCAACTCCTAGTCTCACCTAAGACATATAGGCGCACTGTCGCGGTGTCTTCGTCACCACGTGAATACATCGATCCCCAGGTCGGGTCGTTTCGGCGGAGCGTTGAAGAACCTATTGTTGACGGCGGCGCCAATTTATCGGAAGTACTGAATCAAATAAATTCGCGTCCCAGGTCATATAATGCCCGCACCTATTCAGACCGAAGGGCATGTATTGGATCGACACGGCGGCGCGCCAAGCGGGGAGAATGCACGCTGCAGTGGCGGACATCAGCAAGGTTACGATGACCGAGGCAAACACGGTCGCATGGAGCGGACTCGTTGCGTAGAATAGCGATCGACTCAGTCGTGTGACGCCTGCACTGGCCGCCATTCCTATCCAAAGCCCTGTCAGCGCCGGGCGCAGTCCATCCCGTAGCACCAGAGGCAGCACTCGTTCCCGCTCTGCACCTAAACCCATGCGAATGCCGATCTCCGGCGATCGTTGAGTAACGAGATACGCAAGCACACCATAAAGCCCAAGCGCTGCCAGGAGCAGGGACAGTCCCGCAAAACTCAGCACCAGAGTTGCAGTGAAACTGGAATTTGCGGTGGACTCACCCGGAATTTGTTCCATTGTCAGGATGTTCTTGACGTTGGAGTCGGCATCCCGTTGCGACATGGCTCGTGTTTATTTCGGTTCAATTCCGTTCGTATTTCGTAACAATTCTGAAAAAAAGTCTGGACACAGAGGCGCACCCGCGCAGTACTATTACGCGGACCTCCCCCCCCAAGTCTTTATTCGTATGGCGAACGGAGAACAACCTCGTCCGGTCGCGGTAGTCGCCGTCCATGGCGTCGGCTACTGTCCGCCGTTCTCGATTGCCCGCCACATTTCCAGCATGCTCCTTGGATTGGGCCGGTTGCGAGTCAGATCAGGTGTTGCTTGGCCCACGGGCGGTGACGTCGATCAACCTTACGGTGCGTGCGTCGAGGAGTCGATTCAGATTCCTCTGCAGCCGGCATTGGTCAGCAACCCCCGAGCAGCACAGGCCCGGCTGGTTTCGGAGCCGGATCGAAACGCCACTGTTGGGATGAGAATCCAGTTCCGCATGCGGCAGCTTCTTCACTACTTCGCTGAAAGCCGCGGCTATCTCGCTGAGGTCTTCTCCCGCCGCCGAGACTCCGCTACGGTCGAGCAGGACATTCAAGACCGCAACCGATTAGGCCGCGAGTTCATGCGCTCGCAGCTTGCAGGCTACGTCTCCACCGAAGACGGTCAGGCATGGGACACCATCCGGCTCTGCACCGAACGCGCTGCCCCCGCTGGCCATCCGTCCCGCAAAGTTGATATCTACGAATGCTACTGGGCCGACCTCGCCCGCCCACAAGGCAGCATTCCGGGATTCTTCAATGCGCTCTACCAACTTCTCTTCCACCTGGCCAGTCTCTCGCGGTCGGCTCTCGACTATGCGACTGTCGAGCACATCGCACTATTTCGCTGGCGACTGGTCTCTTTGGTGCAGGCGATCGCCGTCCGCTTCCTGGTGATATTGATCCCGATTCTCAACCTGTTGATGCTCATCACCGGGCTCACTGTTTTGCCGCTCAACATCGGCCTCGACCATCGCTACTTGGCGTCAGGATTATTCGGACTGCTGGTATTTCTTGCTCTGCTATTTCGTCCGCGCCGGGTGCCGCGCCACTTCACCAGTTGGCTGCTCATGCTCGCCGGATCGTACGTCTTCGGATTTGCTATCATCCTGCTTCCCTTCCTTATTCTCAAGCCAGGAACCAGGGCGGGCGATGTCGCACTCGCCCTAGAGTGGTGGCTGTTAGGAGAGCTCGCCCTCTTTCTCATAATGCGGCGTTACGAATCGGTGCGCCGCGGCAGTTTCCGCACCGCGCAAATCCTCGGGTTAGCCGGTGCAGTTCTCTTCCTTAGTTTTCTGTGGAAGTTGCTGAACACTCCGGTGCCAGATCCCGTCGAACAAGCCAGTCTCTGGACAATGGAAGTCATCTTCGCAGCTTTGTCGATCTGCTGGGTGGCGATGCTGTTATTCGCGCTGGTTGCCTGGACCTTGCAGGTATGGTGTTTGGCTCCCCTGCATAAAGCGGCGCACGACGCGGAGAAGGCCGCTGGCAAGAAACATACTCCCGAGACCGCAACCTACGCCCGTGCACGTGCCGCCTTCCGCACCGCTCGACTGTCACTCGCCGTTTCTGCGTCTCTGATCAGCCTGCTCACAGTTTTTCTGTGGGCGGGCGCTTTTTCCTACACGAACCGTTACTTCAATCTCCTCGCTGGCGTGAATATCAGCTATCCACCTCCTCCCTTTCAATCCTTCGTCAGGTTGATCGTGCCAAGCAAGAGCGAGGCGCGTCTCCTAGTCCATGAAAAGGGCACAGACGCTCCTGCCGACGGCCCAGGCTGCCAAAATACTCTTGCGACCGATCAAGAGGTCCTTCAACATCGGCTCGACAAGGTCGAGTACGTTCTCACCGCAAATGGTAGGCTTTCGGTACCGGCCCCCAGCGATTTGGAACCTCGGGTCTCGAAGCTGGAGTCAGCTGCGGGGATTTCACATCCCTCCGATCGATCCTACGGCTGCGTCGATCGCGTTTATCTCTTGGAATCGAAAACAGGAATTGCCGGGCCCACGGAGTTCCACGTCTTTGCCCGCAGCTTGTTGCTCGCCAGCACCAGCAGCGGAATGCCGCTCATGATGCTTCTTTTGCTGCTGGCAGTCATTGTGCTGGCCTGGGCGGTGGCTCGCTCGCTGGTTCCTGACGGCACTGCCCTAAATCGCGCCACTAATCTTCAGTGCATGCAGTTGGCCGATTGGCTCTCGCGAGGTTTGGATTCCACGCGTGTCGTGACCAGCCTCTTCTGGCATTCCATCTTCACTGTGCCGATCGTTTTCGGCCTGCTTGACTACTTTTATTCTCGGGGATCTCTCACGCCCTATATCGGCGAACACTCGTTGCTGGCTAAGGCGCTGACAGGCTTCATCAGCACATCGCTTCACTTGCTCGATCTGGTCGGCGCCAGGCTCGCCCTCTCCGGCGCTGCCATCGCGGCCATCATCTACCGCTACGGTCGAGCTCCGCTCGACATCCTGCTCGATGTCGACAATTACTTGCGCACTTCGCCGCTCGAAAACGCCCCTCGTGCCCGAATCGCCGAACGCTACGTTTCTTTGCTGCGTTATATTGCGGCGCGACGCGATTCCCACGACCCGCAACTCCCCTATTACGGCTCCGTCGTGATTGTCGCGCACAGCCTGGGTTCGCTCATTTCGGCCGACCTGCTGCACTTCCTGAAAGAAGAACCCGACCAGGCGCTCCGTCCGCTCGGCTATGGCGAGAGAGATCAGCAGAACGCGCAGATTCAAATTCGCCTGCTGACCTTCGGCAATCCCATCCGACAACTCCTGAATCGCTTTTTTCCCCACATCTACTGGTGGATCCGCGAGGAACCCGACAACGGCGCGCATCCCATCGCGAAGGCAGCCGAAACTCCTCCTGATCTTGCCCATCTTCCCCAGACGCCGGAGGTGTCGGACCTCGGCGCCTCTGTAAAACTGTGGTTCAATGCCTACCGCAGCGGTGACTTCGTCGGCCGTATGTTGTGGTCCGATCACTGGTACTGCCGAAGCAACCTAGGCCCCGATCGCGGGATGTACCCCGAGCCCGCCACCATTATTCGCGACGTCGCCCCGCTCGACACAAAGCGCGCCGAGATGTGCGTTGGCCTAGGCGGGCACAACGACTATTGGAACCGCACCGCTCCCGACATTGCCGAGAAACTCGATAAGCTGATCCAGATGTGAGGCTGTCGTACGCCGAGGGCGGCAACACTTCTGTCTACAGCACAGTGCGGAGTCTGGGGACTTTGCAGGTGGTGGAACGGTTGGAGTGGGGGCGCGAACAGTTTCCTGGCTTGACCGCCTGGGGATGACGCCCGAGTGACGGACAGCGGAAGGTTCCCGTGGTCTTTCACGGGTCGGCCCCGGTAAAAACGCTTCTGGGAGTCAGCTAATGAAACCTCCCCACCCGTCGATCCGCCCTTCGGGGTTGATAACGTCCTTGGTCGTGCCTAAGGTCAAGCATCACCGAAGACTCAATTTACGAATCGTCGCCACCAACGGCGATGCGAATTTATCGTAGTCATCTCAGATGAGTCAGTGACCGACAGAGAGATCATTTTCCGCATGACAGGCAGTGGTCGAGAACCCACTGCAGCCTCTACAATGATTCCTGCTGTTTATCCAATGGAGGGGAAACAATGTCCAGTCTAAGCACTGTGCTCCAGCAGCTTCAACAGGAGCGCACGCAGGCGCAGCAACAGGTAGAAAAGTTGAACTCAGCAATTTCGGTGATCGAAGGGTTAGTCGGGCGGAACGGTTCGGGAGCTACAAACAACGGTGCACGAACCGGACGCACAGTGTCGGCTGCATCGCGACGGAAAATGGCCCAGGCCCAGAAAGCAAGATGGGCGCGAGTGCGTCAGGAAGCACAGCCCGCAGCTGCAGAAAAAACTAGTGCCGCTCCTGTCAAGCGTACGATGTCAGTGGCAGCTCGCCGCAAGATCGCGATGTTTCAGCGGGCGCGGTGGGCGAAGCTGAAGAAAGCGGCATAGCAGGTTTGCCAACTAGACTCATAGATACTCCCCAACGTACTAGCCTGATCGTGCCATTCACGGCTGCCATTCCAGTTGGCAGATTGTGAATGAGCAGAGCTCGGGGGAGGGCTGTTCGAGGGTAACGCCCCATGACTCTAACCGGGGTTTGGGACGTTTTGTTTTGCGGTGTATTGGCCGGGCGAAAGTCACATCGCCGCATGGCCCATCGATTCGAGTGCGCGCGGAATCTCCTTTTGAGGTTGATGCAGGAGGCTCTCCATGCGCCTTAAGGCTTCAAAAGGCTCAACTGCGCGCAGCTCCTGAAGGCGATCTACAAATAGTAGAGCTCCCACCGTTAAGTTGTGAGAAACGATGGGTCCTCGGTGAGCGCTTCGGGATTTGGCATTAACTGGATGCCGCGTGGTTCAGCAGTAATGCAATTCTGATCGTTCACCTTGGCATTCTACCGGAGCTGGAATAGCTTCACCTAGAATGTCTACCAAAGAACAAGAGGAACGTATCGAGCTGCTTCAGGGCACCCTGGATCTGCTGATTCTCCGCACCCTTCAGCTCGGCCCCATGCACGGTCACCCCATCGCCAAGGCAATCGAATTCAGGTGGGACGAGGTGCTTCAGGTGGAGCAGGGATCGCTGTATCCAGCGCTGCACCGGCTGATCAAGCGGCGATGGATCTCGGTCGAAGAGGGAACCTCGGAAAACCATCGCCGGGCGAAGTTTTACGCACTGACAGCCACAGGCAGGCGTCAGTTGGCGGTTGAAACTAGTGTAGTGTCTCATAAATAACTGGCGTTATTTCTGGAAATGAAATACCCTAGGGTGCATGCCGCGCCAAGCTCAGCCTATCGCCCTGGGGCAGAGAGATCGACTGGAATTGCAGCGCTGGGTTGCGGCGCATGGCACGCCGCAACAAGTGGC
>CAZILJ010000201.1:0-2086 GCA_964539915.1 uncultured Acidobacteriaceae bacterium
ACGCCGCTCCGCAATAAGCGCGAGATCGACCGCGCGTGGCTGACCTCCGTGAGCAGAACAATCGCGCCGCCCGATGTCGGCTGAACTAATAAATCGTGGATCAAATCGGTGTCGATGACAATTACATTCAGTTCGGTGCTACGGGCAAATGACATCAGACTCGCCACCGCCCCAAAACTTCCGGCCAGCTGGAACTCAGCGTGGCTGCGGACGATGCTTTCGAGCTTTGCCCGGCGAACGGCGGAGGTCGCCATCACTGCGATTCGAATCGCGCCTCCGCCATTTCGCTTTGACATTCGTTATCGCGCCCTCTCGCCCAAAGTGATTGACACCGGTTTGATTTCGGCGGCGCGAATGATCCTCACCTCCAGAACATCACCGACCCTCGCGGTGGCAAGCGAATCCTGGATCGCATCCATGTGTTCGACTGTCTTTCCGCTCACTTCGAAAACAACATCTCCGAGCAACACACCGGCCTGTTCTGCGGGTCCATCGTTTTCGACGTGCACGACAAGCAGCCCGGCTCGCGTTTTAGTCAGCAGCTTCGAGCTCATATTTTCCGGCACCTCAACCGGCTGCATAGCAATGCCCAAATAGGGCCGAGCGATCCGCCCTTTTTCGAGGAGTTCTTCGACGACCCGATTGACGGTTGCCACCGGCACTGTCACGGCTCGTCCGTGGGCCAAGCCCTGCGTATTAATGCCGACAACCTCGCCTCGGGCATTGAGGAGCGGTCCGCCGGAAAATCCCGGATACAGGGCGAGGTCGAGCCGGATGTGCTGATCGAGTTGTCCCCCTCGCCGGTTCCTCCACTCGCCGCTGATGCCACCAATGATCCCGCTACTCGCAACTAGATCCCCGCGCCGCGTGCGGCCGAGCGCGAGAACTAGATGGCCGAGCCTCAGGCTTGTCGAGTCGCCGAGTTGGGGCGCACTCGAAGATCCTTCCTCGATCCTTAGGACAGCTATGTCCGTGCTGGGATCCCGTCCGGCCAGTTTCGCGGAAACTGCGCGACCACTACCGAGCAGAACGTTGATTTCTTCGTCGCGCTGCACACCGTGATGAACCGTTACGACCACACCCTTCTTCCATTCGATGCCAGTCGTCGGCATCCAGCGTCGGGCCTGGACTGCAACCACGCTACTGCCCACCTTCTCCGCAGCAGACGCAAATTCGCTTGAAATTGTTTCTAGTATTGAATTGGCCATGTCTAGCAAAACCCCTTTCTGGAACTGTGAGAACAGGATCGAGGATAGCCACGGAATGCGCATCCGCCACATGGCTAGGTGGAAGCAGAGGTTGGCTCGACAAGCCTCTTTGAGGCGACGGAAGAAGGCGCTCCGGGCAACGGGCTCCTTTTGAACCATGCGCGGGCCATCTGAGTCGTAAGCGCAGCGCGCGAATCACGGTAACCCTAAAATAGCCCCAAGGGGAAGGGTTGCGGACCATCCGGGAGTTAAACCTTGGAAGCCTTGACCAAGTATGAATCGAACCACTCTTCTTGAGATTACCGAGCGCAAGCCCCTGCGCTCATTATCGTCTTGCCGACAGACGCTTCAAGTGCGAGCGCCCCCAGTTACACATCATTTCGACCACTGGGGCGAGCGTCCGTCCATACGAGGAGAGTGAATAGTAAACGCAGGGCGGAATCGTTTTCTTATCGTCTCTTTCGACGATGCCATCGGCAACAAGTTCCTGAAGATGCCGGATCAGCATGCGTTCTGTGATCCCCGGAATGGAACGCTTGAGTTCGCTGGTGCGTCTCGGCCCATCCAGCAGACGCCACAGAATCGTACCTTTCCAACGGCCGTCCATGACTCGCATCATCGCGTCGACGGGGCACTCGCCCACTTCCTTTTTCGAGACTGGCATTTCTTTCTCCTACACTGACAAAGATGACAGTACATTGAAAGTTGTCAGCACCCATCATACACTTTGGGCCGCGGAGGATTCAATGAGCAACGAACATCTCCCACGGCTCTTCGCACAAGCGCTAAACGACAAACGTTTGGAACTCTTCGATGAGTTTATCCACCCGGAGTACAACAACCACAAAGCATACGTAGAGCCGGGTCAGGCGGGCATT
>CAZILJ010000202.1:0-2574 GCA_964539915.1 uncultured Acidobacteriaceae bacterium
GCAGACATAACATCGAAATCCTGCACCTCCGCATCCTCAAATTCTGCTTGAGAGTGCTCGATCCGGCGCTGCATCTGTGCCACGGCCTTCGAAAACGGGCAGGAAGCGGACTCTGCTCGCGGCGCCATCAGACGCGCTTCCGACAGGAACTGGTCGGCACGTCCGAAGGCCAATGCGAGCACTGCGGCCGAGTTGTGCTCTATGCGGCCCGCGATCTGATGGGCCCACTGCAGACCGCCGTCGTGATACCTTGCGTTTAATCCAGCTGCCAGCACCCCCGCCGCCAGCCATCCCCATGCTTGTGTCATTTTCATGGCCGTAACCCCTTATGGCTTAATAGACGAAAGGCATGTCTATCCGTTAGCAGGGGATACGGACGAAAAGTCCGAGAAGTTCCCCGCAAGGCTAAAAAGACCTGGGGACGGTTGGCGTCCAAGCTGGAACGCAGGCGGCCCAGGCAAGGCTCGATCGTGTCAATGTTCGGAGATTGCCAGCAGCTGTTTCAGATGCTCCTGCCAAATCGTGGCCCAGGTATGCGTACCGTGTCCGTGGGTCTGCTCGGAAGCAGGAATCAGCACGAACCGGCCATTCTTGACGCGCTTGATTTCGCGCTCGGCGATGGCAAGCTCGGGGGGATTGATGAAATCGTCCGCGGAATTCACGAACATCACCGGAACTTTGATTGTCTCTAGCCTGGCAGACGGATCGTAATGGCGCGAGGCGCTCACGGCGTACAGCAGATCGTTGACATCCAGCGTTGCGGTGATGCGCTTCATGGAATCATCGAGGTATTTGTCAGCCGCATCGCGAGTGGGAAGGGCCTTCTGCATGGGCAGCGGTGCAGCCCCAGCGATCAGCAGGAAATCAGCCGAAATCTGGAGCGCCGCACGCGGTTCCGACGCGTAATCGCCGTCTTTCCAGTCAGGATCCTGACGAATGCCGTCGATCACCAACTTGCGCCACAAGCGGTTCCTCCCCGCGATCTCGACCGGCAAACAAGCCAGCGGCATTAGGGCGTCCATGAAATCAGGATAGGTTTCGCCCCAAACCCAGGAGTGCATACAGCCCATGGATGTGCCGAGAATCAGGCGGAGATGGTTCACGCCTAGCCCTTTCTCCAGCAGTTCGTGCTGCGCTCGGACCATATCGTCGTAGTCGTATTGGGGAAAGCGGGCATGCATCCCATCGCTCGGTTTACTCGACTTTCCGTGACCGATGTCGTCGGGAAGCACAATGAAATACCGATTGGTGTCGAGCAGTTGACCGGGACCAAACAAAACATCGGCAAATTGTGGGGCAAGAAACTGGAGCCCGGAGCCTCCGGTGCCATGCAGGATGAGCACCGCGTTCGTCACTTTCCCGCTGCCGTCGTGTTGGGGTTTGCCGAAGGTCGTATAGTGCAGCCGCAGTTCCGGAACAGTTTCGCCTGTCTTGAAGTGAAAGTCGTGGCTTACGTAATCGCCTTCGACGGGCGTCGGCTTCGCAGTTGGTTGAGAGGGCTGCGCTGATCCCGCATAGACGCACGATGCAATGAAAAATAGAGCCCGATAAAGCCGAACCATCGCGGAAACTCCTTCCCTGTGGAGTGCTAGTATCCCCAATCTTTGAGAATTGGGCGAATATCAGATAAAGCCAAATTACTCTGATGAGCAAGCCGAGGATCCTCCCCCAGAGAGTCAGTCATTAACCGGTTTGGCGGCGCGCCGGAAATGTGTTTGACCACGTAAGTCAGGCAAATGTGTTCCGGGAAAGTTCCATCCAGTGTCTTGACCATCTTCGGCCCGTCGAAAATTTCCTGATCACCGATCCAGCTCCAGCCCGAGTCGAGCCTGCGAAATGCGACTGTCCGCGCCGTCTTAGCAGTGATGTGTAGCGTCGCATCGTAGGCTGCAGTCGGTCGCAACTCCCAGCGCACATCGGCGGCTCGCGGCTTGGGAGTGAAACCCTCGGCCGGGCGATCGAAGGATTGCGCCGCCTTCAGCAGCGGTTGGATTCGCGGATCGTTCATGGCAACTTTGCTAGGAACCCAATCGCTCCGGCAAGCAGCACCAAGACCCAGGCCACAATCTGGAGTTACAGACCTCCTCATCTCGCGTCCACAGTGCTTTACGCACCGCGTTTTTCCTGTAGTTTCTCAAGGATCATCGGCCCGAACTGCGAGACGCTGCCCGCACCCAGGGTGAGAATCATATCGCCGTCTTCGGCGACGGCTGCGGCTGCATCCACGGCTTCGGCGACCGAGCTCACATACCGGCCGACCTTTGCAGTTTTCTCCCGAATGCGTTGCGCCAGCACTTCTCCCGTGATGCCTTCGATTGGCGGCTCGCTCGCAGCGTAGATATCGAGCACAAACAGCGAATCAGCGTCGCCGAAAGCGGTGGTGAATTCCTCGATCAGGTCGCGGGTACGGGTATATCGGTGGGGCTGGAAGATCACGTGAACCTTGCGAAAGCCGCATTGACGCGCGGCAGCGAGCGTGGCCCTAATCTCGGTGGGGTGGTGGCCGTAATCGTCGATGACACTGACACCCGCTACGCGTCCGCGCAGCTGAAAGCGCCGGTCGACGCCGCGGAA
>CAZILJ010000203.1:0-2182 GCA_964539915.1 uncultured Acidobacteriaceae bacterium
ATGCCCGTCAGCAATCTCGACAGCATGGAAGAGCAGATGATCATCAAAGCCCTCGAGCGAACCGGCGGCCAGCGCACTCTCGCCGCCGAACAACTCGGTATCTCCCGCCGCACGCTGAGCCGCAAGCTCAAGGAATACAACATCAACTTCGCTCCCGGAGAAAACACCGCCTCCCTGGGCTTCATCAGCAACGAGCAGCAGAAGTTTTTCCGCGCGCGCGTGCAGACTTCGGTTACCATCCGCAATTCGCGAGGCGATGAAATCTGCGTGCAGGGAGTCAATCTGAGCACCGGCGGCATGGGCCTCGATGGCGTAAAAGAGCCGTTGCGTTTCGCGGGACTGCTCGATGTGAGCTTCCTTTTGCCGGAAAGTGAAATTCTGTTCAAGGCGAAGGCTCGCCTCATGTGGATCGGTGACGAAGGCCGCGTCGGCGTCCGCTTTGCCGTGATCGAGCCCGCTCTGTTCGAACATCTGCAACAGTGGACGAATCGCAAAATGAAAGACGAAGGCTGGGAATTCCCCACCTAGCAGTGCGGTCCCGCCCTATCGCGTGCCCAAAAGAAGATTGATCTCTTTCTCAAACACTGCGGGATCGGTAGCTCCGACGTGTTTCTTGTAGATTCGACCATTGCGGTCGATGAGAAACGCGATCGGCAACCCCAAAACTCCTCCGTAGAGTTCGCCCGTCTTCGCATTGCCCATCACCACGGGGTAGTTCATGTGGAATTGCCGATAAAAAGCGTGGACCGGTTCCGCGCTGTCATCCATCGAAACCCCAATGATCTGCAGACCGCGATCGCCGTACTCTTTCTGCAGGTTTACAAGATTGGGAGTTTCCTCCCGGCAGGGAGCGCACCAGGTAGCCCAGAAATCCAGGAGCACGATCTTGTCGCGATAGGAAGACAGACGAAGCGTCGGACCGTCCAACTGTGAAAGATTGAAATCGGGTGCGGGAAGATGGCTGGCCGACGGCGAAATCGAGGCCGCCGGAGCGTACCGCTGGCGAAGCGATAGCGCTACGACGGCCCCAAGAAGTATGGCTCCTGCGGCCAGCACCATTCTCGTTGCCGGGCTCAGAAGCTATTCTCCCTTCGCGACCGGGTAGCCCTTGTCCACCCAGTTCGTGCCGAAATTGTCGGCGATGTAAAGCACCTTAACGTTGTTAAATCCCAGAGCATGCAACGCATCGTCGGCGGGCTTCACATTCGGGCAGTGGCCCCAAGGGCAGCACCCGCAATAGAGAACGATGAACTTTGTTCGCGGCAGCGACTGCACGCGTTTCTGAAGTTGCTGCACGCCACTGTCGCCCGATGCAGGCCCAATGTACTCTGAGCCCGGAATGTGCGCCTGCGCAAACAGAACATGGGATCCAACCTGAATCATTAGAGGGGCGTCCTTGCCCGAAGTCTTGAGCAATTTCACCAACTCCTCGGGTTGAATCAGCCGCGTAGTTGGAATCGAGCTAGCCTGCCCCGCAGCATGAACGATAGCGAACACGGCAATCGTGGCGAAGATGAAGGCTGACTTTGCCAAGGTGTATGCGATTCTCATCGGAGTCGGTCTTTACTTCAGGGATAACTGCGAAACTGAATTAAGCCAAGCTGCCCGTTTACCCCAGACGAATTATCGATCCAACCGTCGAAATGAAGCAACGCAATATTAGGGACGGCATCGTCCGAGCGAGAGATATAGACAATTCCTTGACGATTTCGCATGGCGGGCTGCCCAACGTCTCTGCATTCATTGACTTGCCTTTTTTGCCCACGTAAGATTCGCGACAAGTGATTGGCCAGACCATTTCGCGCTACCACATCATCGAAAAACTCGGCGGCGGCGGTATGGGCGTGGTGTACAAGGCCGAGGACACCGAACTGGGCCGTTTCGTTGCGCTCAAATTCCTTCCGGATGAGGTCTCCCGCGATCCGCAAGCGTTGGAGCGTTTTCGCCGCGAGGCTCGTGCCGCGTCCGCGCTCAACCATCCCAACATCTGCACGATTTACGACATCGGCAAGAGCGGCGAGCAGTCGTTCATTGCCATGGAATTTCTGGATGGTGTGACGCTGAAGCACCAAATTGCTGGCCGCCCGATGGAAACGGAATTGATTCTGTCGCTCGCCATCGAAATTGCTGACGCTCTCGATGCCGCCCACGTGGAAGGCATCATTCACCGAGACATCAAGCC
>CAZILJ010000204.1:0-15184 GCA_964539915.1 uncultured Acidobacteriaceae bacterium
TAGTCGCCGGCGTCATGCCACCCCCCGTGATTCTTGTACGAACCGGTCTTTCCAGCTGTCTGGTGAAACTCGGCCGTGAGATGACACGCTGGGTGCGAATAGCCATTCCCCAGGTCCACATTGCAGCCGCATCGCTGGCCGTAATATCCCCGCATGGTGAGCTGCAGAGCTTGGCGATAAACATCCTCTCCAATTTCAAAAAGCGAGCTCTTGCCGGCATCAGTTTCAAGAATGTAGTTGCCGGGCTTGCGAACCTGCGAGAAGTCGACAACCTGAACGCGGTCGCCAGACGCGGCGTCGTCGCGAGGCTCGGTAGGTTTCCCTTGCATAGCCACAGCGTTACGATTAACGTCACGCACGGTAAATCTGGTCGACGGCGCGCGTAGAGTCGCAAGCTTGCTCGCGTTTGGAGGGTACCCGAGTTGATTGCATACGATGGGGCTGCCCTCAGTTGCTGCCTCCGCAAAAGAGCCGGACCTTAGCCACCACGCGGCAGGAACGGCGGCGCCCGCTCCGCAACCGCCCGCGATCCTAAGAAATCGTCTGCGCCGCATGCGTCAAGTGTAATCTCCCGACCCAGGAATCGCTCGAAGCGCTTCCAGCGCTGCCATATATTTCACGCTATCGATGCGAGAGGCCCGGCGGTCCGGAGCCCCGGCACAACTAGTCTGCGGGGGAAGCTCTGCCGATCTTTGTGATCTCGGCAACTGCGCGCCGGGCGCTCGCAATGGCGGCATGCACGGTCCCGTTGTTTCCCGTAATATCAGTGGCCTCTCCAGCAAAAAATAGCGTCCCTTTCACAGGCCGGCCCAGGATTTCTGGGGCGTCGACGCTTCCCGCTTTCACGTAACTGTAGGCGCCTCGCGAATACGGATCGGCTTGCCAGTCATGGAAGTGGGCAATTTCCAACAGGCGATCCATCTCGGCCTTTTCTACTTGAAACCGGCGGCCGAGCGTCTGCAAAGCACGTTCAACCACTGGCACACTCCCTGATTCAAGTTTTTCGGCACTGCGCCAAGGAGCCCACCCGGTGATGATCGGAAATCTGTCGGGCAGCGCGGTCCACCATGTGGGAAAGCATTCGTCTTGAGAAAACAGGAAGCTCATTTGCGCCAAAGTCCGGTCGCGATTGTCATGGGCATGGATTCGCTCCCAGAAGCGCTCTCGGAAATGGAGAACGACGCGCAGGACTTTACCCATCTCCATCCCTGCGATGGAGTCTAACTTCTCCGGCGGGAGGGTCGGGGAAAACTCAATGGCTCCGGATTCTCCCGATCGAGCCTGCAGTACCCCGAGAGGAACAGTCACCAGAACTCGAGTGGAATGAAGTGAGATCGCTTGTTTCGAACAGACAGCCGCAACCGAAACTTTTTCGGGACTCCATTCGACCCGATGCACGACAGTATTGGTGCGTATGCTGACATCCACCTTGGCGACTCGGTCTCGCAGCAAATCCAGCAAAGCCTGGTAGCCACCACGCGCCCGGAACGCACGGTCGCCGTCGATCTTTTCTTCCGCTCTCATTTGCCGGACAAGCCAATGGACGCTGACGCGAGCAGGATCAGCCGCGTTAAAGCCAGAAACAAAGCTGAGTGCGTGTTCCTTGGCGTGGACGGAAGCGTCTGCGCAGCAGCGTTGCAAAAAGCTTTCGAACGACTCATCCGGTCCGTCGTCACTCATCCGCGCGAAGACTTCATCGACTTCCGCAAAAAGGTCACAGGGTGAAAGCCGGTCGTTCTCGACGCACCAACTATCGCCTTCGACTTCGCTGAGTGGGATTTTGTGAGCTTGGAGCAGGTCGAAGATTTCGGGCGGCCGTCCGTGAATAAATTCCGCTCCCAACTCAATCGGAAACTGTTGACCCACGTCGTTCAGAGTAAAGATTCGGCCGCCGATGCGGTCGCGAGCCTCGAGGACAATTACTGACAGACCTGTCTCAGCAAGTTCCGAAGCTGCCACTAATCCGGCTGCTCCGGCGCCAATTACGATCACATCGGCGTGAATCCCTGCGAATTTCTCCTCTTGATCAGACACGGTACGTTTTCGAATTAAAAAGTGTATCCAAGATTCTCGCGATGTGCCGCAGATTCGATGGCTACGCCGCCGTCGCCCCTCTGGCAACGTCGGCCACTACCTTAAGATCATCGATGAACGCCTGCATTTGCAGTTGGCGAGCATCTTCGTCAGGCGCCCTCAAGATGGATGACGGATGCACGGTTGCAATCACGAAAGGAGCCAGCGACGAACTGATCAATTGTCCGTGCTGCCGTGTCACACGAAAGGTTCGTCCCAATAGAGATTGAGCCGCCGTAGAACCCAGGCTCACCAGAACCTGCGGCTTCACCACTCGCAGTTCGGCATCAAGCCAGGGACGGCAAGCTTGAATCTCAGAGTAGCGAGGCTTCTTGTGAATGCGCTGCTTTCCCCGCTGCGCCGACGCTTCCCATTTGAAGTGCTTCACAACGTTGGTCAGATACACCTGGGAACGCTCGATGCCTGCTTTGTCCAGCGCTTCATTGAGAAGTCTGCCTGCGGGTCCAACAAAAGGATGTCCCGCGCGATCCTCCTGATCTCCCGGTTGCTCTCCAACCAACATAATCTGTGCCTTCGATGGCCCTTCTCCAAACACTGTCTGGGTCGCCATCTTCCAAAGATCGCAGGCTTTGCACTTACGGGCAGCGTTACGAAGCTCGGCAATGGTTTGGAGACGATTACGATGGATGGCGTGATCTGTCACACTGGCCGACTGCGACGACGTTTTGGCGACGATCTTCATGAACGAACTCTCGAAGCTCACCGGCGAAGCAAGGAGAGGAGTGAAACAGTTACGAGGCTCTCATCGATCTCGCCCCGGGAGCGGTCTATAACAGAGTTAATTTATGATGCGGTCGAAAAGTATAAGGTTTGTTTGCCTAAACGCGGCGGCCGAATTCTGCGGCAACAGATTGCCAGTGCCCTCTCGTACCGCGGCGCCCAAAGCTACACGGCAACTCGACAGGCTGCGGGAAGGAGGAGATTTAATTAGGTTTGGAGGGAACGAAGCCCGCAGAGCGCAATTCGAGAAGGGCGCCAGGCGCGCAGCCTTCCGCGCTCCTGCCTTCGGAAAGAGAGCGAGTTACTGAAGGTCAGCCATTTGATGAGATCGAGCGGCAGCAGAAAAATCCAGAAGGTTCTCCGCGCGCGAAAGATGAATCGTTGCTTCGTTTCTAACTGACCCGCCCGCGGTTCCGAGCCAATCAGCGTTGTTGATGCGGCGCAAGCGGTAGAACGACTCTTACCAAGCATCCTCGACTGCCGGTGCGGTTCGAGATCTCGATCCTTCCGCCGTGGGCCTCGGCAATCTGACGCGAGAGGACCAGTCCGACTCCGCTTCCGCTGGGCTTTGTCGTGTAGAACGGAGTGAACACATTTGCCGGATTCATCAGGCCCGGGCCATTGTCTTCAATGAGCAGATTCACGTCTACTTCGGTCGTGTCCCATCGAACTCCCACCTTCCGATCTGTATCGGAACATGGAGGCATCTCTCTTGCCGGATTGAGGGGGTTAGTCTGAATCGCGGCCAATGGGAGTTCGAGAACAGCATCCGCCGCATTGCGAACCAGGTTGATCAACATTTGTTCTAGCTGATCGGGATCCGCCGTGAAGATCAACTGTGGTCCAGGCTGCACGCACACTTTAATTCGCGTTTCCAGACTGGCGACTCTGGCCACCAGCTTGGCCAGTTCGACTTCGCGCAAAACCGGAGCAGGCATCTGAGCCAGCTTGCGATAGGCCTCGAGAAAACGATGCAGAGAGGCCGAACGCGCCTCAATGATCTCGAGCCCGTGCTGCAAGTCAGTTCGCACTTCGGCGTCCATGGGGGTGGACGAGACCCGGGAATTGAGACTTCCGGCGATGGACTTGATGGGCGCGAGCGAGTTGCTTAATTCATGTCCCAGAACCCGAATCAGCCTCTGCCATGCCCTTCGTTCTTCCTCGCGCAAAGCGCGACTTACATCCGCCAGAACCACGAGAGTGTGGGGGACACCGTGCTGACGGAACGAACTTCGGCGCAGAAGCCATCGCGCCTGCGTGTCTTTGAGATCGAGTTCTACGAGACTCTCGTTGTCCGAGTCCAGACATTTCTGCAGGCTCAGATCGGCGGCGCTGCGGCCGAGCATGCGCTCTCTCGACTGCCGCAGCAAGTGCTCTCCCGCGGGATTTACCAGGCGGAGTATCGAGGCCGGATCAAAAGCAAACAAGGGGGCGTCGATCTCATCGACCACTCGTTGCAGAAGCGCCGTCGCCTCGATGGCCCGGATCTTCTCGCCGGAAAGCATGTCGGCCAGAGCGTTTACTTCGAGCGAGAGCTCCCCCAGTGCGTCCTCCGAGACAGCATTCCGGGCACGAAACGAATAGTCTTCCTCGCGCAGCGCCCCGATCACGTTGGAGAGAGTCTGGAGTGGCCGCGTGGTTTGCTCCTGAAGGGCCAGGGCCAGTAGCCACCACGCAAACAATTCAAGGCCGATCAGCGCGAGTCGAGATTCGAGAGCCCACGGCTGGATCCACACCAACACAATGCTCACCAAAAGACCGGGGAGGGCCACAAAAAAGCAGTACAAGCCTACTCGATGTTCATATAAGAGCCGGGTTCTTTTTCGCGGCCGGGACGCAGACTTCGGCGTCGGCGAGCTAAACGCCATACTTCTCCATCCGTCGGTACAGCGCGCCGCGGCTGAGTCCAAGCGCTTCTGCGGCCTGGCTCACGTTGCCTTGGTAACGCTGCAAAGCTTTGCGGACGAGCATAGCTTCCACCGCCTCGAGGCTGAGGTCCTCCAAACCTTGGGTTTGGGGGCGCTGGGAGCTCAGCGCCAAATCAGCGGGCTGGATTTCCTCGGTGCGGCACATCAGCACGGCGCGCTCGATGGTATGTTCCAGTTCCCGCACATTGCCCGGCCAGGCGTACTGCATCAATGTCTGAACGGCAGCGGAATCAAAACTCTGTACCGGGCGCCGGTATCGCGCGGCATAGCGAGCCAGAAAATGCCCTGCCAGAGCGGGGATATCTTCGCGGCGCTCGCGTAGCGCGGGTAAGTGGATCTCGACGGTGTTCAGACGAAACAATAGGTCTTCACGGAACTGCCCGGACGCACACGCAGCAGAAAGGTCGCTGTTGGTGGCCGAGAGAACGCGGACATTGACGCGACGGGAACGCGACGATCCGACTCGCTCGATTTCGCCCGATTCCAAAACGCGCAACAACTTGGCCTGCTGGCGAAGCGGAACGTTCCCAATCTCGTCGAGAAAAATGGTGCCGCCGTCCGCCAGCTCAAAACGCCCGATGCGATCGGTGCGCGCATCCGTGAAAGCGCCCTTCACGTGGCCAAATAATTCGCTTTCAAAAACACCGTCGGGAATCGCTCCCGTATTCACGGCTACCAGTGGACGAGGGGAGCGCGCAGACAAAGCATGCAAAGTTTGCGCGACGATTTCCTTTCCGGTTCCGTGCTCACCGGTAATCAGGACATTCGCGTCGGATGGACCCACGCGCGCAATGGTTTCGAGCACCGGTTGCATGGCGGGGGCTGTTGCTATGAAATCGGGGAGACCTTCGGCGCGAAGCAACCGGTTTTCCGCCTCTAACCGCGCAGCCCGCTGCAGAGCACGGTGCAGTTCAACCTGGGTGCGAAGAATCGAAAGAAGCCTTTCGTTTTCCCAGGGCTTCTGCACAAAGTCTCTGGCTCCGCGGCGCATGGCTTCGACCGCCAGTTCCACATTGGCCCACGCTGTCATGACGATCACAGGAACGGTAGAGTCAAGCGAGACAATTTGCGAAAGCAAGTCGAGTCCCTCCTGCCCGGAAGTTGTATCGCGCGTGTAGTTGAGGTCGATGAGAACGGCATCGTAAGAATTGCTCGCGAGTGCTTCGCGTACCAGCGCCGGCGAGCGGACTTTGTCTACCTTATAGCCCTGGGGACGCAGCAACAGTTCCAGAGCTTCAAGGATGTGCTCCTGATCATCGGCGGCGAGCACGCGTGAAGGCGCGCCAGACTCATGCTTGAGAGAGGACAGTTCCAGTTCCCCGGATTTGGTCGAACTCGGCATAGGCATTTACCATTACTGGTGAGAGACCACGCCTGTGATCGCGTCCTGTAACAGTATGCCATTATGTTCCAGGGTTGCGCCGGTGGTGCGGTCCAGTTCAACTTTAGCTTTTTCGTAGGTAGTCTGCGCGCTCACCAGATCTAATTCCGCCAGCGCGAGATCGCGCTGGGCCGAAAGTGTCTGATAGATTGATCCCGATCCCAGTTCCTGTTCCTTCTTGGTGATGTCGAACGTGCGTTGGGCTAAGTCCCTTGCCTTGCGTGCTGCCTGAACTCGGGCTCCGGTCTGGTCGAGCGCATATTGCGCGTTGCGCACTTCGATGCGAACCTGCTTCTTCAGTTGTTCCATGCGCAGTTCAGATTGGCGGTACTCAAGCTCAGATCGATATTGATCGGCTTTAGCTACACGATTCCGGATAGGAATGCTTAGATTGACTCCCACATAATAATCCGGGGCGGTATTGTTGAAAGCGTTTTGCAGTGCTCCCATAAAGTCCACCGGGACCGTCGAGACATTCGGCCCCAGGTTCGGGGAGTAAATGGGATTCAGCGGACCAGCGAGACCTGAGCCCCCATAGAAGCCCACCAGAGAAAGCGATGGCAAAAGCGCGTTGCGGGCTGCGCTCCGGCTGATTTGACGGTTCACCAGGTCGATGTCCGTTTCCGCGAGTTCGGGACGGCGGTGCAGGGCGGTCGAGATCAAGTCGGTGATGGGCGCACTCGCCTGCATGCTTGGTCCCGCCTCTGGGGTTTGCATCCTGTCGGTTGGAATGACCCGCATCGCTTCAAGAACGGGGTCGTCGAGACTCTTTGTGATCGCATTTTTCATCAGAGTCTCCTGGAGCTGGAGGCTGGTGCGGGCCACAGTCAAGTCCTGGTCGCGCTTCGACACTTCGGCCTCGGCCCGCATCACGTCCATGGCCGGAACGCTTTCCAACTGCAGTTGTTTCCTGGTGTTCTCGAGAGTCTGCTGCGCGAACGCATACGACTGTTCGTTCACCTGCGTCTGCTCGTAGGCGCTGACCAGGTCCCAGTAAATGTTTTCGATCTGTGTGACGGTGGCGATCACTTGATCCTTGAAGGCGATGTCGGAAATTTTCTTGTTATTCCGCGCAATTCTCAGGTAGCGCAGGTTCGGACCGAATCCGAAACCCGCGAGCAGCTCTTGCTGAAATTGAAAGCGAAACGTCGAAGTCAACGAGGGAGAAAGGTTGAAGAACGGACTGTTTGTGGTCTGCCGGGAGTTGGCGAAAGAAAAACTGATGCTTGTGCCGGTAGGAAAAGACTGGGTCAAACCTGCATTCACTTGTCCGGTATTGAGCTGGAGCAACGGGACTCCGTAAATCTGCAGGTTTGCCAGAGGAGAAGTCTGGTGCTCCTCTCCCCCCGTGAGATTAAGGATCGGATCGTATGACGAAACCAAGGTTCCAGCGCCCAATGTAGATTGCACCAAGCCGGAAGCGCCTGCTCCGGCCCCACCCGCGCCACCGGTGGTGCCGCCTGCGCCGGCGCCCGGAGCGCCTGTGCCGAATCCCCCGACCCCGCCGCCGGGAGTTCCCTGGACGACTCCGGTATTCACCCCGCGAAAGAATCCTCCAGCCTGGGTGCGAAGAATATCAGTATTCGCGATGGGAAGATTGTAGCGAGCGATCGCTAGGTCCAGATTGTTCTCTAACGCTAAATCGATGGCGTCTTTGAGTGAGAGTTGGAGTTGGGCATCGCGGACTAATTGCGCCAGGCGCGGAGAGTTTGTCAGTACAGGTTCTGGAACCTCATCGGGCAGGTAGGCCTTCAACGGGTTGTGCGACTTTGGCATTTCATATTGAAGCGGACCCGAGGCCTGCTGGGATGGTGCCGCCGCGGTTGCGCCCGACGTTCCGGTGGGTGTGGTTTGCGACGCAAGTTCCGGGACGAGGGTTCGGCAAGCACAAAGGAACAAAACTGCCAATTTTCTGGATGGGAAAGCGAATGAGCTCAAGATGCGCTGACCTCCGCCGGTTGAGTGAGTGAGGGATTCGCCGTGTCGCTTATCAACCAGCCGTCTCGCAGCTGAATGATCCGGCTGCCATAGCCTGCGTTCGCTTCCGAGTGGGTGACCTGCACAATCGTGGTTCCTTGTTGGTTGAGTCCGCGGAAAAGTTCCATGATCTCCTTGGCTTGACCGGAATGAAGATTGCCAGTTGGCTCGTCGGCCAGCAACAGCGGCGGCTTGTGAATGACCGCGCGGGCGATTCCTACCAGTTGCTGCTGCCCTCCGGATAGCTGGCTCGGATATAAATCTTTTTTGGCAACGATCTGAAAGCGATCCAAAGTATCGGCGACCAGGCTCTGCCGCTCGCGGCGTGGAATATCTTTGTAAGAGAGCGGGAGGTCGATATTCTCCTGAACCGTGAGGTCATCGAGCAGGTGATAACTCTGAAAGACCATCCCGATATTCCGCTTCGCCAGTTCGGCACGTTGTTTGCGCTTCATCTCGTGGACGGCCTGGTCGCGAAACCAGTACTCCCCTTGCCATGCGTCATCCAGCAGCGCAAGGATATTCAGTAAGGAAGACTTTCCGGCACCGGAAGGTCCCATGAAGGTGATAAATTCACCATCCCGGATCTCGAGGTTGATGCGGCGCAGTACCCAGCTTTGCCCCGAGCCGGCTTTGTAGCTACGTTCGATATTTTTCAGTTGAATCATTTTGTCCTCGACCTCTGGAGTTTGTCTTTATTCGGAACGCAACGCCACCATCGGATCAACCTTGGCTGCGCGCCGCGCGGGGATGTAACATGCCAACACTGCCACTAGCGCGAGAAAGAGCGTGCTACTGGCGAACGTGGGAGGATCGCTCGGTCTTATCGCAAACAATAATCCGGACATGACCGGAGTCAGCAGCCATGCTGCGAAAGTGCCCACGGCTATTCCCAGCAGCAGCAACTTCGTCCCCTGACCTACGACCAGGGACATTACCTCTCCTTGCCCGGCGCCCAAGGCCATCCGGATTCCAATCTCGCGCGTTCTTTGTGATACGCCATAGGAAATAACGCCATACACTCCCACCGATGCGAGAACCAATCCCAAAACAGCCAGGGTTCCGAGAAGCGCAGCTGAGAAGCGGCGTGAAGAAATCGAATCCGAGAGTACTTGCTCCATGGTCGCGATGTTTGAAACCGCTTGCTCTGGATCACCCTTCATCACTTGTCTTCGGACCTCGTCGGCCAGGTTGAGCGGATCTGACTTTGTGCGGACCACAACAGTGAGGTCTCCGATGCTGTACTGCGCATGCGGCAGGTAGACTTGGGCGCCGGTGGGGGCGTCTAAGGACGCCTGCTTGACGTCCGCGACGACTCCGACCACCGTCCGCCAAGGCTGAGGCCGATCTTCAAACCCTGGCATTTTCACGTGTCGCCCGATCGGATCTTGATCAGGCCACCAGCGTTGTGCGGCCGTATTCGAGACCAGAACGACCAGCGGTGCGCTCTGGTTATCTGCGTCGGCGAAGAAGCGCCCGCGGACAAGCCGAATTCCAAGAGTGCGGAGGTAGCCGGGCGTTACAACGTAACGCTCGGGATAAGGCATCTTGCCCGGATCATGTAGGAAGCCTTCGGGTTCAGCACCGGCGGTGTCGAAATTGGTCCCGAGGGGCAGAATGCTTACTGCGCCGGCGCTCTCCACCCCAGGGAGTCGGCTGATTCGTTCGAGCAGTTCTTGATAAAAGGCTCGGGGCTTTTCGGTTCCCTCCGGATATTTCGCGGAGGGTAGGCCGATATCCATGGTGAGAGTGCGGTCAGACCGGAAACCGGGATCGACGCCGTATAGCTTGCTGAAGCTACGCAGAAGCAAACCCGCCCCAGCCAAGAGCACCAGACTCAGCGCGATCTCACTGACGGCCAGACCGCTGCGGAACGTATCGTGAGGCAGACTGGAGGTTCGAGTGCCTTCCTTCAGCGTGTCACTCAGAGGAATTGCTGACAGCCGCAGGGCGGGAACCAAACCGAATAACAAACCCGTTGCCAGACTGAGCCCGATGGTGAACAGGAGCACACGACCATCCAGCGATACGTTTACCAGTTGAGGAATCACCCTCGCGCCGATAGCCACGATGGCTTTTGTGCCACCGAACGCCAGCAGAATTCCGACCGTGCCGCCGCATAAGGCGATTAGCATGCTCTCGATCAGAATCTGCTGCACTAACCGTGCCCGGCTCGCACCCAATGCCGACCGGATTCGAACCTCCTTCTGACGTCCGATGGCGCGCGCCAGCAGCAAATTGGAAAGATTCGTACAAGCGATCAGCAGTAGAAAGCCGATGGCTCCCAACAAAACCAAGATCTGAGGACGCAATCCGGCGGCAATGTCGTCTCGGAGCTTTACGACACGTATGTCCGGGGTTGAGTATTCGTCGGGGAACTGCTTTGCCAGCCCGCGATTGACGACCTCTAAATCTGATGCGGCCTGCGGAATCGAAACTCCCGGTTTCAAGCGGGCGATGGCGCGCAGGTGCCGCGATAATCTCTGCCGGTCGTCATGCTTTTCTGCGACAGGCCGGTAAAACTGCGCGGGACCATCAACGAGGGTGACCGGCAGCATGGGAAAGTCTTTCGGGGTGACACCAACGACGGTGTACGGCTTTCCGCTCAAACTGACTTGCTTGCCCACAACACCGGCATCCCCCGCGAACCGGCTCTGCCACAACCCGTAGGTGAGAATGATGACTTGGTCCTTGCCCTCAATCTGCTCCTCCGGCAGGAAGTCGCGGCCGAGCATGGGATTGACTCGCATAAGGGATAAGTAACCGTTGCCTACCTGCATTCCTGGAATGCGAGCAGGATCGCCAGTTCCAGTCAAAGTGCCGGTCCAGCCTCCAAAAGCGACCACGTTCTCGAAGGCATGATTCTGTGCGCGATAGTCGTCGATATCAGTGAAAGAAAGCTGATCGCGGTTGTCGCCGTTAGGTCCAATACTCCACAGCAGTGCCAGGCGCTGCGAGTCGGTGTAGGGCAGATCGCGCAGGAGTACTCCATTTGCGACGCTGAAGACAGCGGTATTTGCCCCAATTCCCAGTGCCAGGGTGAGCACAGCAACCGCCGTGAAGCCCGGGCTTTTGTGCAGCTGGCGCAGGGAGTAGCGAAAGTCTTGCATTAGTAATCTCATTCGCATCCCTCTCTACTCGTACCGAAGAGCCACCATGGGGTCGGTTTTCGCGGCGCGCCTGGCTGGAATGAACCCGGCCACGGCTGCAACCGTTCCGAGCAGCACACCCACGGCAGTCAGCGAAAGAAGATCCGTACTTCTCAAGCCGAAAAGGAAGCTGTGCAATACCCGACCGCCGGCCAGGGCGAGCGGAACTCCGATCACAATGCCGGCTGCTACCAGCAGCATGGCCTCGCGCAACACCAATCCCAAAACATCGCCGCGCCGGGCGCCCAGCGCCATACGGACGCCGATTTCGCGCGTCCGCCCGGCGACCGTATACGACATGACCCCGTAGAGCCCAACGCATGCGAGCAGCAACGCCAGTCCTGCAAAGAAACCCGAAATCTTGGCCAGTGCGATCTGATTCGCCGCGCTGGCCGAGACCAGGCTGTCGAGCGTCTTTACAAACGAGAGTGGCAAATGAGGATCAGTTGCCTTGATCTGGCTTATTACACTGGACACGACTTGAGAGGGCACACCATGAGCTTGCGCCTCGATTACGATTTGGACGGGGTCAGGGGTTTGTTGAAACGCCTGGTAGAAACGCGGCTTGACCGCTTCGCGGATGCCGCTGCCGTGGTCTTTTGCATCATGAGAGACGCCGACGATCGTGAGAGGCTTGTCGAGCCAATCCGCATCGTCGATTCGGAACTGACGACCCACGGGATTCTCGCCGTTGAAGAAACGCTTAACCAGAGCTTCATTCACTATGGCTACGCGTGTCGAGGTAGGGGTGTCCTGCGACTCAATTCCGCGGCCTACCAGAATGGGAATGCCCACCACTTGGAAATAATCGGGACCAACGTAGTCCTCCGCCGCAGTGCGATCGGTGGGGCTGCTGGGGGCGAAACCGGGAACGATAATGGCATCGTCAGATTCACTGCCCGAGAACAATCCATTGGCGGAGTAAGTGACGGCGCGAACCCCGGGTGTGCTCCGAAGGCGAGGGACCAGCTGCTGGGCCAGCTGTTTCATCGTCTGGCTGTTATAACCAGCACCGACAGGGTCCATGCGAGCGATGATCAGATGATCGCGACGGTACCCAAAATCCTGGTCCATTAGTTTTTTCAGGCTGCGCACTAACAGGCTGGCGGCGAAGAGCACGAGTAGAGACAGTGCGACTTGACCAGCGATCAATCCTTTGCCCCACACAAATCGTGACGACGATGAGGGGATGGCCCGGTTCGCGTCTTTCAGCGCGGGGGAGACCCGCACCTTCATGGTCTCGAGCGCCGGAACCAGGCCGAAAAGGATCCCCGTAGCCATCGATACCGTGAGAGTGAATGAAAGCACACGCCAATCGGGAAACAGGGGAAGAGTCGTTTCCGATCCAAGGATTCCAATCAGTAGGTGAACGCCCCAGATTGCAAGCAAGGAGCCCGCAATACCTCCAGCGAGCGATAGCAGAACGCTTTCGGTGAGAAGTTGCTGCAATACTCGCCCGCGATTTGCGCCGATGGCCAGGCGGACGGCAATCTCTTTGTTGCGAGTGGAAGATCGCGCGAAAAGGAGGTTGGCGACATTTATGCACGCGATCAGCAGCACCAATCCAACCAGGCCCATCAACAGCAACAATGGAACGCGATAGTTGCCACGCAGGTCGGAAACCCCACCTCCACCCCCATAAACTCTTATGTGGGCGTCGCGCAGCGCGTTCCGGTCATCGGAAGAAAGTGCGGCTCCGTAATCGGCGTGCGCCGCCTGTTGAAATACGACATTCAGATTGGCCTCGGCCTGGGCAGGAGTGATGCCCGATTGCAAACGGCCGATCAGCGAAAGCCAGGAATTGTTTCCCGACTTGAGCCAGTGGCGGCCACGAACGATCTCGGGCTGCATGCTCAACGGAACGAACAGGGCCATCTGTTCCCCCACCACGTCCCCTTCAAAACCAGGGGGAGCTACGCCGATGACCGTAAAGGGATACCCATTCAATTGAAGCTGGTGGTCGAGAACTGAGGGCGAACCCGCGAACTTCCGCTGCCAGTATTGAAATCCGAGCACGACGACTGGATTCGCGTTTTCGGCGGTGTCGTCGGAATCGGAAAACAGACGACCCGTGGCAGCTTCGAGCCCGAGGACGTTGAAATAGTTTCCGCTTACCATGCGTCCTGTGACTTTCTCGTCGATTGCAGCGCTTTGCCCGGTACCGACCTCGATGCGATGATCGGTTGCGGCCGCACAGAGTGCCGCAAAAACGGAGTTGTGGTCGCGCAACTCCTTGTATAACGGGTACGAGAAAACGTCGGTGCGCGGATTACCGTTGGAACGTTGATTAGCTAGCGTGGGATCCCCCACTACGACAAGCTGCTGCGGATCTTTAACCGGCAACATCTTGAGCAGCAGAGCATTGACCACAGTGAAAATCGCAGAGTTCGCGCCAATCCCAAGCGCCAAGGTGAAGACTGCAACTGCGGCGAATCCAGGACTCTTGCGCAACTGACGGAGGGCGTAGCGAAGATCTTGAACAATCGCTTCCATAGGGTTCACTCGCATCGAAGCGCCACCATGGGATCGACCTTAGCAGCCCGTCGTGCCGGCAATGCCGCCGATGCGAATCCAACGGCCACGACTGCCAAACACACAACCCAGATTGTCAGTGGGTCGCTGGTCGATACGCCAAACAGCTGACTGCGGACCGCGTGCGCGAGCAGCAACGAGACTGGTAATCCGGCAACAATGCCGATGCCAGCCAGCCAGGAAACTTCAGTCAGGACCATACGGATAACCCTGGCTCGCGTCGCGCCTAGGGCGATCCGTATGCCGATTTCGGGAGTGCGCTGTGCCGTGGAGTAGGAAAGCACTCCGTAGATGCCAATCGCAGCCATGAGCCCGGCCAACATTCCAAAACCTGATGCCAGAAGAGCAATTGCTCGCTCGGTGGTCAAGTTCTCATCCAGTTGTTCTTGCATCGTATGAAAATCATTCAGCACCAGCTTTGTGTCCAACATTTGCGTCGATTGTCGGATCGTGTTTTCCGCACTCTCCGGCGCTTGCCAAGTGCGGACGTAGAAAGTCATCCCCGACGAGTTTCCGCCGGTTCGTTCTTCCTGCAGATAAGGGGTAAACACTGAGCGAAGGATGTTCTCTCGAACGCCCGTGTGCCGGGCGTCCTTTACAACCCCAACGATTTGAATATCAGTCTTCACGTCTCCGGCGCCTTTGCCGAAGTAATGACCAATCGAGTTTTGCGGCCGTCCAAAATACTGGCGCGCGAAGCTCTCGTTGACGACCGCTACTCTCTGAGCGCCCAACCGATCTTGATCGATGATCTCCCGGCCCGCTAGAAGCGGCACGCGCAGCGTGGTGAAGTAGCCAGAACTGACTCTGGCCCACTCCACGTTCATGTCTTCGTTTTCCGTGGGGTGATAGCCAGCGATGGTGATATTGCTGCCAGTATTGTGGTCGGACAACTCAGGGTCGGTAGTCGCGGCCGAGAGGCGCACGCCGGGAAGCTTGCCGACTTCTTCCAATATCCGTCGATAAAGGCTCGCGGTCTGTCCCGGTTCGTATCCCGCAAGGCGAGGGTCGATGGTGAATGTGATCAAGTTCTCGGTCGTAAACCCCACGTTCAAAGTTTTGAGGTTACGCAGGGTTCTTACAAAAAGCCCGGCCGCAATGAGCAACAGGAGGCTGAGGCTGATTTGCGCCAC
Organism: uncultured Acidobacteriaceae bacterium; assembly: GCA_964539915.1. Lineage (GTDB taxonomy): Bacteria > Acidobacteriota > Terriglobia > Terriglobales > Acidobacteriaceae > Sulfotelmatobacter. The sequence goes on from CAZILJ010000204.1 coordinate 14,915, forward strand.
CACCAGGGCGCGGCGCAACCGAAGCGGGCCTCTTGCGATGGTTGACATCTGTTGCTTGAGCGCGGGCGCAGAGTTCGGACGCCAGAATTGAACTGCTGGCGCCAGGCTGAAGAGCAAGCTCACCAGAAGAGTAAGAGCAAAGTTGAAGATGAGAACGCGAAAATCGGGATGAGAGGAGAATGCCAGTTCCCCGTTCGTCTTGGCCCACAAAATTCGCGTCAGGAACGCCGAGATCTGCGGAGCCAGGACAATTCCGGCAATTCCGCCAGC
>CAZILJ010000205.1:0-2368 GCA_964539915.1 uncultured Acidobacteriaceae bacterium
ACCTACATCCGCTTCGACCAGAATGCGGCGGTGCTGATCAACGATGCGGGCGAGCCGGTAGGGACGCGCGTGTTTGGACCGGTGGCCCGCGAACTTCGCGAGAAGAAGTTTTTGAAGATTGTTTCGCTGGCGCCAGAAGTCATCTAGGGCAGGTTGTAGAGTTTCAAGGTGCCTTGGGAGTGGGAAACCTTAGAGCCGTCAGTGAACTTTGAAACCTTGCAACCTTGCAACATTGAAACGGAATTTATGCGAACTGTAAGCACTGAAAACAAGCGAGTGGATCTCCGGCGGAATGACACTGTGAAGGTGATCACCGGACGGGACAAAGGCAAGGAAGGGCGCGTACTGCGCGTGTTTCCGAATGACGCCAAGCTGCTGGTCGAACACGTGATGATGGTGAAAAAGCACGTGCGTCCGAATCCGCAGCGCAACGTCAAGGGCGGCATCGCCGAACAGGAGAGCCGGATTGCGATCTCGAACGTGCAACTGGTATGCCCGACGTGCGGGCCGGTGCGGATCGGACATGAAGTGCGCGGCGACCGGAAGGTGCGCGTGTGCAAGAAGTGCGGAACGACGCTGGACAAATAGCGGTTCGCCCTGAGCCATTGGCGCTTAGCTCGTGGCCCACAGGGCAGGCAGTTCGGCAGAAATTGAATTCTCACGAACCGGTAGACGTCGAGCGAAAAGCCGACAAGCCCGAAACCGTGAGAGGAAAAGACGACGATGGCAAAAGATAAAAAGGGACAGAAGGAATCGCAGGAGCAGAAGGCGCCGGATCAAGCCAGGCATAGCGCAAAAGAGCGTCCTCGGCTGCGCTCGAAGTTCGAGAAGGAAGTTGCTCCGGCGCTGTTGAAGGAGTTGGAACTAACCAACGTGATGGCGGTTCCGCGGCTGCACAAGATCGTGGTGAATATGGGTGTCGGCGAAGCGACCCAGAATGCGAAAGTTCTCGATCCGGCGGTGAATGAACTGGGGCAGATTACCGGACAGAAGCCGGTGGTGACGCGGGCGAAGAAGTCGATTGCGGCGTTCAAAGTGCGCCAGGGCCAGTCGATCGGAGCGATGGTGACATTGCGCGGGGACCGCATGTATGAATTTTTCGATCGGTTGGTGAACATCGTTCTGCCGCGGGTACGCGATTTCCGGGGAGTGTCGACCAAGTCGTTTGATGGGCGCGGCAACTTCACGCTCGGGCTGCACGACCAGCTGATTTTCCCGGAGATTTCCTATGAAAAGGTCGATAAGCAGAAGGGAATGAACGTCACGATTGTGACCACCGCCGCGAATGACAACCAGGCGCGGACTTTGTTGAAACACATGGGAATGCCGTTCCGGACGCAGTAAGGAATGGATTCGAACCGCCAAGGCTTCAGAGCTGCACGAAAAAAGATCATTTAAGGATTTCATGACTACCGCAAAACGAGTGAAGGACGCAAGGATCGAAAAGAAGTTTGCGACGGCGCGCGACAACAAGCTGCCGAAGCCGAAGTTTTCCACGCGGAAGCACAACCGCTGCAAGCTCTGCGGGCGTCCGCGCGCTTACATGCGCAAGTTCGGCATTTGCCGCTTGTGCTTCCGCCAGCTCGCGCTGCGCGGGGAGATTCCTGGGGTTTCGAAGTCGTCGTGGTAGGGGTAAGGAAGCGCGCGAAACGCGCGATTTCGTCCTCCGCAAAAGGACACGGACGATTCGCGCGGCGGGTTCAGATCCCTCGGCCGCAAGAGCTGCGGCCTCAGGATGACAGATGACAGATGTGGGTAGTAGATAAGCTGCCGCAGGTTCTCCGCCTGACGCGGAGCGAACGGGTGGCTAGAGGAGAAGCAAACGATGAGGTTGACCGATCCGGTCGCAGACATGCTGACGCGAGTGCGGAACGCACTCCAGGCCCGGCACCAGAAGGTGGACATCCCGGCTTCGCGGTTGAAGCTGGAGATTGCCCGCATTCTGAAAGAAGAGGGCTACATCTCTAATTTCAAGCCGACGGAAGAAGAGGGACACAAGGTCATCCGGATTTACTTGAAATACGGCGCCAACAATGAAGCGGCCATTTCGAAGGTGGAGCGCGTGTCGCGCCCCGGCTGCCGCGTCTACGTGCGTCGCAGTGAGATTCCGCGGGTGCTGGGTGGCATGGGGATCAACATCCTCACCACCCCGCGCGGCGTCATGACCGGCCGCCAGGCCCGCAAAGAGGGCGTGGGCGGCGAGTTGCTGTGCCAGATTTATTAGAGAAGAAGCTATCAGCTATCGGCCGTCAGCTTTCAGTAAAAGCGATGGGTTTGATTAAGCTGAGAGCTGAAGGCTGAGAGCTTAGAACCTATGTCACGAATTGGAAAAAAGCCGATCCCGATCCCCAAAGGGGTGACGGTCAAA
>CAZILJ010000206.1:0-2146 GCA_964539915.1 uncultured Acidobacteriaceae bacterium
CGAAGTAACCAAACTGCGCAGCTGCGTTGGAGGACCCTGTCGCCTCACTTCCCTGCTTCCGGCTGGGTGAGCATGACCGCCGGAACATCCTGCTGTTTGACCAGGCTGTTGTAGGCGGCTACGTCGGTTGAGACAATCGCCTTCCACTTTGCTAACTGCTCATCAACCTGTTGGGTGAGCATGTCAAACACTTCATAGGATTGCTTGGTCGGAGCCGAATCGGCGCTTCCCACCACTCCACCAAGTGCTACCAGATGATTGTTCAGGCGCACCGGGAAGTTAAGGACATCCTGACCGCTCTTGGCTTTGGTCTGGATAAGCTCTTCTTCGACTGCGGTCATTTTCTTGTCCAGAGTTTTGCCCGCGTCCGCAACCGTCTTCTCCCTTGCATCGTCCTTCAGCCGCTTGTTCACCGCGTTGATTTGGTCGCGCACATCGCGAATCTGGATGATGGCGTCGTCGGTTTCCGTGACCTTGTCTCGGATCTTGAGCATCAGCTCAAATTGTTTGGCGAGATCCTCTTGCGAAATCTTGAGACGCGGATCGGCCTTGATCTCCAGAGGAGCGCTGTAGGTCTTGCCCAGCACTGTGAGTCGTATCTGATAAGTGCCCGGCAACCCCACCGGACCTTCCGTGCTGCCGCCCCAGAGTGGGGCGTGCGGCACTTTCGTGGCGCCTTCATAACGCAAATCCCAGACAAAGCGGTTCAGTCCAGCCTCGGCAGGAAGGTTCGCGGCGTCGCTGTCGCGTGCGAAAAAGCTTTCCTCGTCGCCGGCGGGCTCTTCTTTCTTGGGAAATTTGCGGATAACTTTTCCGGAAGAATCGAGAATTTCGAGCGTAATCTTCGGAGCCTCATCTTTTTTCTTTTCTTCGTCGCTTTTGTTTGCGTCTTCGGTCTTCGGCTTCGAGTCGGCGGCGGTCGAGGCCCCGAATTCTTTCTTTTCTGGTTTCTTGAGCGCAGTCTTCAACCAGTAATCGATCACCACTCCCGCCGGGGGATTCTTCCCTACATTTCCCTGGGCGCGAAATCCGCCGCCGCCAAATACGGTGTGGCTGGCGGGGGCCGGCGTGAATAAATGCGCCTCCTCTTGCAGCACCGACTCCTGGTATTGCTCCAAGGGAGTGATGTCGTCGAGCACCCAGAAACTGCGGCCATGGCTCGCAACGATCAGGTCGTTGCCATTGTCGGTTTTCTTGACCAGCAGATCGTTCACCGGCGACATCGGCAGATTGATCTGCATCGCCTGCCAGTGTCCGCCATCGTCGAACGAAACGTAGAGACCTTGCTCGGTTCCGGCAAACAGCAAGCCCGGGCGGCTCGGATCGACCCGCACGGCGTGAACGTAATCGTTCGCCGGAATTCCAGTCGTCAGCTTGGTCCAGCTCTTGCCGAAATCGGTGGTCTTGAAAACGTAAGGAGCGAAGTCATCCATCTTGTGGCGTTCGACGGCGAGATAGGCCGTTCCCGCCTCGCGCGGGGAGGCTTCAATCATGCTGACCGTGCCCCATTCCGGCATCGCTTTGGGCGTGACGTTGTCCCACTTCTGGCCGCCGTCGCGCGTCAGCTGAACCAGGCCGTCGTCGGTTCCGGCCCAGATCAAGTCTTTTTGCACCGGAGACTCGACCACGGAAAAAATCGTATCGTAGACTTCCACGCCGGTGTTGTCTTTGGTGATCGGGCCGCCGGAAGCTGCTTGCTTCGATTTGTCGTTGCGCGTCAGGTCGGGACTGATGATCGTCCAACTCATTCCGGCATCGGTTGTTTTGAACAACACTTCGCCGGCGAAGTACAGCGTTTGGGGATCGTGGGGAGAAAAAACAATGGGCTCGGTCCACTGGAAGCGATGTTTGACGTCAGCCGCTGACCAGCCGATGGGATTGACCGGCCAAGGATTAATGGCCTTTTCCTGATGCGTGTGTTGATCGTGGCGCGTAATCTCGCCGCCATAGGATCCGGCGTAGACGATCAGCGGATCTGTGGGATCGGGAGCGATGTATCCGCTTTCGCCGCCACCGACGTCGTACCAATCGGGACGATCGATTCCGCCCTCGGCGCTCGCATTCGCAATTCCTACCGTTGAGTTGTCTTGCTGCGCGCCGTACATGTAAAACGGGAAGCGGTTGTCGGTGGTGACGTGATAAAACT
>CAZILJ010000207.1:0-3826 GCA_964539915.1 uncultured Acidobacteriaceae bacterium
CCGAGCAACTCCAGCCGCTGGTTCGGTTCTATCGTCAAAAGTACAAACTCGGGATTGCGGTGTTGAACAGCATTCCGGTGGATCCTGTAGCCAGGGATGCGTCTCGTCAGCAACTGGTGGCGGAGAACCTGGTTGCCAGCGTTCGAAGTGGTGTCGCGGAGCACTCCAGTGACCAGGGCGCAATTCTGACCAAATTATGGGAATTGAAGAACTCGACCAGGTTGGGGACGACTTCTAATCTGGTTAGTCCAGAGTATTTTGTGATTTGCTTCTACCCCACCACCCACGGTCTTACCCTTCTGACAATCGATGCCGGGGCCTCGACGTCCAGTTCCACCGCCCCGTCTTTATATTTCCGCGAATAGATCCGCGCCTTGCCCTCGAGCATCGCCAGAGTCTTTCCTTCATTCTGCGGGATGCGGAGAAGCACCCGGCTGACATGGTCTTCCTCGATCATCTTGTCGATGCGCTCCAGCAGCCTCTCCAATCCTGTGCCTTCCGCCGCGGAAACGTAGACCGTTTTCGAATCGGCACGCAAGGCGTCCGCCTGCAGCGACTGCGCCACTTCTTCATCCAGCAGGTCGATCTTGTTCATAACGCGCAAGCGAGGTTTCTGCTCGACCTCGAGTTCTTTCAAGACAATCTCCACCTGCGCGTCCTGCTCGGCCGAAAGCCGGCTGCTCGCGTCGGATACATGGAGAATCAACGAAGCCCGCTGGACTTCCTCGAGCGTAGCGCGGAACGCCGAGACGAGAGTATGGGGCAGGTTGCGAATGAATCCCACCGTGTCTGACAGAAGCACTTTGCGCTTGGAAGGCAGGTCCACTCCACGGATCGTAGGATCCAAGGTGGCGAACATGCGCGGTGATTCCAGCACCTTGGCCTGGGTGAGCGCGTTGAACAGCGTCGACTTTCCCGCATTGGTATAGCCCACGAGCGCGACGGTCGCAACGGGCGCGGATTCGCGGCGCTGTCGCTGCTGCGTGCGAATGCGCCGCACGTTCTCCAGTTGCTGTTCCACATGCCGGACCCGTCGCGCAATCTTCCGACGGTCCGTTTCCAACTGCGTTTCACCGGGGCCGCGCGTGCCGATGCCGCCGCCGAGTTGCGACATCTCGACTCCGCGCCCGGACAACCTCGGCAACATGTAGTGCAACTGCGCCAGCTCTACCTGTAACTGGCCTTCCCGCGTCCGCGCATGGCGGGCAAAAATGTCGAGGATGAGTTGGGTACGGTCGATGACACGCCGCTGAATGATCTTTTCAATGTTGCGCTGCTGCGAAGGGCTGAGATCGTGATCGAAGAGAAGAACGTCGGCGTTCGCCGAAGCGACCGCGCCCGCGATTTCCTCGAGCTTACCCGCACCAATCAAGGTCGCCGGGTCGGGACGGTCCCGCCGCTGCAGAATCTCGCCGACCACGGTCGCCCCCGCGCTCTCGGCCAAGGTGCGCAGCTCCGCCAGCGACTCGTCAGCATCGAACTCGGGAATTCTGGGCTTGCCGTTAGACTTCGGCGCTCCGGGCTGCATTGCAGCCGCCTCGCGGGCCACGGCGGCCTGTGCCGTGACCACTCCCTTTCCTGCGACGCGTCCGCGCGTACGAACATCCATGCCAACCAGAAAGGCGCGCTCGCGCTCCGGTTCTTTGCGGTCGACTTCTTGCCCCAAAGGCACACGCCGGACTCGACGCGCCGTACCGCGAGATTTCTTGCTGTGAGAACGTCCCAAACCGAAAACGCCTTATCCTTCGGTGCCCGAAGCGCTCGGCGCAGACACCGGGCCTGCCCCCGATGCCGCGCCCGCCGCCTTGTCCGGATGCGGCACGTGCGCCACATGAGTCGCCGCCACCCGTCCCATCACTACGGTTGAAATGGCGTGCTTGAAAATGAGTTGCTCCTGGCCGTTTGCTTCCAGCACCACGGAGTACTTGTCGAAAGAGCGGATTCGGCCCGTTAACTTCACTCCACTCAAGAGGTAAATCGTTATGCTGAGTCTCTCTTTGCGGGCTGTGTTGAGGAAGGAATCCTGGATGTTTTGCGCCGGCTTATTGCTGTCCATAGCCGATCTCCTTGATATATAAGCTGCGAGCTTAGCAATCACCCGTCCACAGACCGCACCTATGAGCAGGCCCAAAGCAACAACTCGTTCCCGGAAGCCTTCCCGCTGCCGCAGGAACGAGGGGGGACATCTCCGCCGATGGCGCAACCAGGTTCTTGGACCACCACGCCCTCAGCGGATGTCAGTACCATACGGCGATCTCCGCCGCTTTTCAACTGGTACTTATTGTGATCGACGTCACTGAGTGTCACTGAGTCACGGAGTCCCTGAGTTGACAGCGCGCCCTCCATAGTGCAGACTTGCCTCGACTTGACGACGCCGCAGGAGACGTTCCTCGGTTCGCGAGCACATTGTTTTTCACTACCGCACGGCGTCTCTTTGCCGAATGCGCGGGTCACTCTCGGACATTCCGAGGTCCCACAATCTGCACTTCCAAAGTTGGCGGAGGAGGTCTCAATGCACCATTTCATTGAAGTGGCAGCGGCGGTTATGCCCACCATTACCGGCACGGAAGCCAGTCAGCTCATTCTGCGCTGGTTCCATTTCATCGCGGGTATCGTATGGGTAGGCCTTCTCTATTTTTTCAATCTGGTCAATGTCCCCTTCATGAAGCAGGTGGACCCCGGCATGAAGGCCAAGATTTTTCAGAACCTGACCTTGCCTGCTTTGAATTGGTTCCGCTGGAGCGCGCTGGTCACGGTTTTCATCGGGTTCTGGTATTGGTCGCAGTTCTACGTAGGGCCTGATGCGAAGCGCCAGGGCGGTAATGCGGGCGCAACCATCGGATTTTTCCTATTGCTCTGGATCGCGGTCTGGTTCGTTCTGTTTCTCGTCATCAAGAAGATGATTCCGAGTGGATACATACTTGGCGCCATCACCGCAGTTTTGGTCTACGCCGCGGGTTGGATTTTTGTTCACTACACACCGGTCGGCGGAGATGACATCCACGTCCTCTCGATTGGCGTGGGCGGTGGCTTCGGCATCGTCATGCTGTTCAACGTCTGGGGAATCATCTGGCCGAACAATAAGAAAATAATCCGGGGAACGCTGGCCGGAACTCCTCCCGCGAACGCCGCCACGATGGCGCGCCAGGCGTTCCTGGCCTCCCGCACAAACTTTTTCTTGTCGGTGCCACTGCTCTTCTACATGGCGGCCAGTTCGCATTTCTCGAGCACTGTAATATTCGGGAAGTGACTCGTATCTATCCGAAGATGTCGACGTGCACAATCATCCGCACGCCACTGCCGAGCTTCACCTGCTTGCCCTTGGAGGTGAGGACTCCATTCTCGAGTTGCAGATCGTGAATGCCCTGTACCCCGACAGATTCTGGATTCATGGCCGCCTGCGAGTTTCCGCTCGTCTCCATATTCGATCCGATTTTGGCATCGGTCACTGTGCCCATGGTGGCGCCAACGTCAGAAGAGCCCCCTCCCGCGGCTCCGCTCGCTTTTCCCGCCATATTCGGTGCAGGCTCGTCCGCGGGCGGAAACACTGCCCGCACCATACCTTTGATAGAAAGCTGTTTACCATTGACGACGTTCAGCTTGTCGAAGGCAAGAGTAAGTTGCGAATCCGGATCTCCTTTGGAACGCGACTTCGCCGCTACCACGTGGCCGATTAACTTCGATCCCTTCGGAACCAGCATACCGTCTGGTAATTTAAAACTTCCCGCAGTCTGGACCTCAACACTGTCTCCCTCCTTCAGCTTGCTGGAGTCCAGCGTCTTGCTGACCTTCACCGGAAAGGCTCCGTGACCAATTGCGGCAGGCG
>CAZILJ010000208.1:0-2445 GCA_964539915.1 uncultured Acidobacteriaceae bacterium
CGCAATCCAGCTACGGCACTCATCCCCGTCAGCCGTGAGGTCGAAGTCATTGACGAGGCGCCACACGACAGAAAGGCCATTGCGGAGGTTGCGAACAATGCATCGAAGGCGGTGGATGACAAGAACTACCCAGCTGCGCGCGTGTTGCTTTACGCTTTGACTAGCGAGATTCGCGTGCGCACCTACAACCTTCCGCTGGCGACGTATCCCGCTGCTTTGCAGGAGGCTGCACATCTGCTTGACCAGAAGGAGCCGCTGGAGGCCAGCAAAGTGCTATTGACCGCGCTTGACACTCTGATGGCCGTGGATCGAGTTACTCCTCTGCCGCTATTTCTGGCTCGCGAAGCGATCGAGCAAGCCAAGGCAAAGAGTCGGACCGACAAGGCCATGGCACAAACGCTGGTCGAAACAGCGAAGAAGGAAACTGAGCGAGCCAAAGAACTCGGCTACGCAGGCCGGGATCCAGAATACACAGCCTTGAACTCCGACATCTCGAACCTGGAAAAGCAGCTTAAGGGAAATGAAGATGCAACCTCCGTTTTCGCCAAGCTCGAGGATCGATTGTCGGCGTTCCTGAAGCGGCAGTCGCAGCAAGAGCGGCGCTGACGCGAGCGAAACATCGACCCCGCAGGCCGGGTTGGGCTTCTAAAGCCAGCCCGGCTTTTCGGTTTTCCGGGTTGGTGGAGTCTCGCGGTTGGTACTCAGGAGTCCTTTGCATGGGCAGCAGGGTTGCGCCGCAAAAGCGTAATCGAAAATACCAGGACTAGAACGAGCAGACCCAGCAAACCAAGTTCAATCATGGAAGAGCGGAAAACTTGCGTGCTATCGCTCGTCCATACCAACTCCTTGCCGAGAGTGGCCATCTCCAGGCTGATTACGAGAATGCGCCGAATCGAGGCGATTAGGCCGACGACGAGGAATGGCTCTGTGACCAGAACTTGCGAGCGAATGGAGATGCGAACGGTATGCAGAATCTCGACGAGCATCAGCACGATGAGCAGTTCGTTTAGGACTCGCAGTGTCTGCGTTGCTACCGTCCAGTGAATCACGCTATCGAGGAGCAGCTTGCACGCACTGGCGAGGGCAGCGAGGATCGTCAGCGAAAGCAACACAGCCAGCGCGGAATAAATTGCCATCTCGGCAACGCTAAGCGAATAGTCAAAGCGCTGACGCACGGTGCTTTCTGCCATGGTATCAACCCCCGCAGCCAGAGTCGCTGGTGTGGCGGTCCACTTTTGACCGGAATCGTACTTATTGCCGAGAAAGGCCCATCGTCGGCGATGGAGCAGCAGCTGTCAATCAGAAAAACCGGTTTGATCGCATGCTCTGCGATGGAGGGCCGCTACTCCCAAAGTCGTACAGGTTCCTGTCACCCGGGCTGGAACAATGTCTAAGCCACATTTCTGAATTCATAGTCGCTCCCTCGTTCAATTGTTATTCAAGGGCTCGGACGGTTAGCCTCAGCCTCGAGATGGGCAGGAGGTTTTCGATGAACCAACGAGGAGACTGGACTTGTGTTCGTAGCAACCGCAGTGGGAAATACTTCGCCGCGGTATTGGCCTGTCTGGCCTTGCTGGCGGCCTGCGTCCCTGCCGTAAGTCAGGACGATTCGTCCGGCAATCCCCCGGCGCGCATTGCGCGGCTCAGTGTTGTAAAGGGCAGTGTTTCTTTCTTGCGGGCAGGGTTGGATCAATGGGCCCAGGCTACGCTCAACTTTCCCGTAACGACCGGCGACCGTTTATACACGGATAAGGATGGAAGGGCGGAACTTCAAGCCGGATTCTTCGCGGTGCGGATGTCTGCCTCTAGCGATGTCACCGTAACTAACCTGAATGATGAAACCATGCAACTTGGACTGGAGGAAGGGACGTTGCGGATCAGCGTCTATGAATTGCCCTCCGGAAATGCTGTCGAAGTGGACACTCCTAACGGAGCGATTACGGTGCAGAGTCCCGGAAGATATCGCATTGATACCGACCCGGACGGTGACCGGACAATCGTCACGGTAAACCGAGGCAGCGTAGATGTAACCGCCGAAGGTTTTTCGCAAAGTGTCAACGAGGGCCAGGCCTTCGAACTTAGGGGCCAGAATCCGCCGCAAGCGACAACTGCTCCGATGCCTCCCCCCGACGGCTTTGATGAGTGGAGTGAAGAGCGCGACCGGCGTCGAGAGTCTGCCACATCCGCGAAGTATGTGAGCCCTGGCACTCCGGGCTTTGACGATCTCGATGAATACGGACATTGGGCGGTCGTCGACGAATGGGGGCCGATCTGGTATCCGCCGGTTGCGGTTGGCTGGGTACCCTACCGCTTCGGCCATTGGGCATGGATCGATCCCTGGGGATGGACCTGGATTGAAGACGAGCCGTGGGGCTTTTGCAGCTTCCACTATGGCCGATGGGTTCGAATCGGAATGACCTGGGGATGGTTGCCCGGGCCAATCGT
>CAZILJ010000209.1:0-3550 GCA_964539915.1 uncultured Acidobacteriaceae bacterium
CCGCGGAGGTTACAACCCGAGCATGGAACTTGCCGGAAAAGTGGTGGTGGTCACGGGCGCCTCGATGGGAATCGGTGAAGCAGTCGCCAAAGTGTTTGCCGAGAAGGGAGCCAACCTGGTTCTGCTTTCACGCGATGCCGCACGAGCCGAGGCGGCCCGCGTGCGCATCGGTCAAGATCGCGCGATCGCGCTTTCCTGCGATGTCCGGCACTCTGAGGAGATCGACCGTGTTCTCGGCCTGACGCTGCATCATTTCAAGCGCATTGATGTCTGGATCAACAACGCCGGGCACGGCCTGCTCGATTCCGTCGCGGAGACTGACATGCCGGCCTGCCACGAGATGTTCGAGACCAATTTTTTCGGCGCGATGTATGCGATGCAGGCAGTCACTCCCCTCATGCGGCAGCAAGGCGGCGGGACGATCATCAACATCTCCAGCGTCGCCGGCCATATTCCTATGCCGTTCCACGCCTCCTATAGCGCCACCAAGTTCGCTTTAAACGCTATCGGCAAGGCCGCGGGAGTCGAGCTCAAGAAGGGCGGCATTCACGTCCTAACGGTTTGTCCCGGCTATGTGCGTACTGGTTTCAGCGAAAATGCCGTGCGAGGAAACGAATTGAAGAAAGTGCGCCCGGCCGCGGTTCGCGGAATCAGCGCCGAACGCGTGGCCCGCGCCACCCTCAACGGATACTTGAAGCAGAAGCGGGAAGTTATTGTGCCGTGGACGATGCACGTGCCGGTAAAGCTGTATCAGTTTTTCCCGGGTCTGGTGGAACGTGCAATGGGAAGGATGGCGAAATAGCTTCGCCTCAAAGCTGGCTAACCCAGCTCCGCCAGCATGGCTTCCATTTCCGATTGCGCATGCAGATTGCCGGTGCGCCGCGCCGACGCGACGCCATCCTGCAGCATCTTCTTGGCGTCTTCGACTCTCTCGGCCCGGACCAGAGTTTGCGCTGCCATGAAATATCCCGCGGTGTAGTCGGGATGGCCTTCGAGCAGGATCGCAAACTCTGCCAGTGCTCGATCAAAGTCGCCCTGCTTGGAGTACTCCATGGCGAGCCCGTAGCGGGCGAACGCGTCCTTCGGATTTTCGGTGAGAACTTCGTTGAGCGCGGCGATGCGATCCATAGTTGGGATACTCGATCGGCCTCTGCTGTGAGACTACTACAACCTGCCATCGTGCAGTGAGCCCCGGTTATGTGAGGACCCCCTGTCGGCTGTCCCCCCATTAGCAGGAGTGAAGACCATCGCAGGAGTGAATACTAGCCTCGCCACCCTGAACTCGTTACAATGGCCAGTTCCCAACAGATCTACTTCCGAGAATAGCGAATGGCCTGTCCCTATTTCATGCCGGTCGGGAAACTCGAAAATGGCAGTTGGCCGCATCCCGGAAGGCTTCCGCTGGGAGCGGGATGGAGCGGTTACTGCACGGCTCCTCGCCACGAAGGCGAAATTCCGAGTCAAGATGTTCTGGAGGCATTCTGCAATCTGGGATATGCCAGTGGTTGCAGTTGGAGGCCACCCGGGCAGGTTTGGGACGCCGTGCGTTTTGCCGTCTCTGCGCCGCCCGATTCTGCTTGGCGGAACAAAGCCCGGGATGCCGCCGCGCCTCCCCGAACCCTTCTTCTGCACTACGTTTGCGAACGAAATCACCGCCCCGTCGAACATGGCGATCTTGAATTTGAATTGTCGCGAGCGGCCTGGTCGCGGCAGCACGCAGACCCACGTATCCAGAAAATGGCGGAATGCTTTGTGGAGTCTTACCTGAAAAAGAAACCCGAGATTCATCCATAGAAGAGCCGATGAAACGGCGGCCTGCCCAGAAGGAAAGACAGACATGACCGACAACACGCCGGCGCCCCGGCCAGTCCGGGATTCGCAATCAGAAATGGCGGAAATCGTTCTGCCAAATGACGCCAATCCTCTCGCGGCCCTGTTGGGCGGACGCCTGATGCACTGGATCGATCTGGCTGGCGCCATGGCCGCGCACCGCCACTCGCGCAACTACGTTGTGACCGCATCCGTCGATCACATTGACTTCCTGGTTCCGGTGCGCGTAGGCGATCTTGCGATCTTGCGCTCATCGGTCAACCGCGTCTTCCGCAGTTCGATGGAAGTAGGAGTTAAAGTCTTCGTTGAAAACTATATTGCCGATACGGCGGAGCATGTTGCCTCCGCATATCTCACCTTCGTGGCAATCGATGGCTCTGGAAAGCACCTGAAAGTCGCACCGGTAATTCCTGAGACGCCCGAGCAGCAGCGCCGCTACGATGACGCCGGAAGGCGCCGCGAGATCCGTAGGTCCGAATTGGAACGGCGACGCAAAACGCGCTGATTTTGATTGAGGAGTGCGATTTTAATCACATCTGGACTTTGGACGAAACATTTAGCCTAAGGGCGAGCCGAGGTTCTTCATGGATAGAGCGCTCCTGGTTCATCGCCTTCATTTCGCATTTACCATTACATTTCCACTATCTCTTCCCGCAACGCACGATGGTCTGGCGCCGCTGATCGTCGGGCTCGAGTCGCCGGGGCTGCGCCGAAACGATGAGACCTTACATCAGTTCGGCACGTTTCTGGGCGAGAGTCTTCAGCATTAACTTCATCATGGGCGTGTTGACCGGGATCCCGGTGAATGCGGCCCGGTTCGATGGTGGCGACATTCCATTCCCTCGCTGGTTGAACGCCGCTCTCAGCCTCCTGATGAAGGGGTGCGGGCCGGTATCGGGACAATCGTCACTGAAGCACAACACGTACAGGTTCAGCTGCTGTAGAGGCGCACAGCGCCGGAACATCCCCTGAAATGCTCACACTCGCAGCATAGTTGACGTAACCAGGCCATAGCGCTCAAATTTGGACTGCCTGGATCAGTCATGCGGGGTTTCGGACAATTACCGGAGAAATGGAAATCTAAATCTACCCGAAGTCGCACAGACTGGAGCTCGATGTGCCGTCAGGAGAACTGAGAATATGGCGATTCGTAGAAGGGAATTCTGTAAACGACGGAGTCGTATTTTGGATTCGTGCGGTTGCCTATGATCTCGCCGTGAAGATTCTCAGCGATACGCCTGCTGGCGGTGTTTTGTATGGCCACGGGATAGATGAAACTTCCTTTGCCGAGAGTTGCGTGTCCCCACTTCACAAGTGCGGCCACGACCTCCCGGCCAAAACCCCGCCCGTGCGCGCTTTCCTTGAGCCAAAGGCCGAGTTCGGGCGAAACAGATCCCGCATCTTCCAACGAGGCCATGCCAAGACATTCCCTGTTGTCGAGCCGCCGGATGACGAAAGAAAATTTGGTTGGTTCCGGAGCCTGCACTCTCTTCTCGCATCGCGCCACGTACTCGCTCCACGATGGCGGCTCCCATGGCAAGAATCTGGCGACGGCGGGCGTGATGCATCCAAAAACCTCCTGTGCATCCACCATCCGGAACTGGCTGAGCTGCAATCTCGGGGACGGGATGACAATCATGGTGTCAGCCTATAACGACGGATAATACTTCTAAGGCTGCGCTGTAGCAGACGCAGCAAGGGCTAAACCCACAAAAACGCT
>CAZILJ010000210.1:0-4164 GCA_964539915.1 uncultured Acidobacteriaceae bacterium
TCACCCTGCTACGGATGATTTTTGTTCCGTTCATCGTGATTCATCTCGTTTCGGGGCGCTATCTGTGGGCTTTGGTGGTCTTCGTAATCGCCGGATTCAGCGATGGACTCGACGGTTTACTGGCCCGGATGCTTCATCAACAAACAGTTTTGGGCCAATATCTCGATCCGATTGCGGATAAACTTCTGTTGAGCACCATGTTTCTGGTGCTGTCGATTCTGCATAAAATCCCGTGGAAATATACTGTGCTGGTATTCAGCCGTGACATCTCGATTCTTGCGGCCAGTGCGGTTCTGTTTGCAATTGCCGGACTGCGGAATTTCAGCCCCAGCATTTTTGGCAAAGCCAATACTTTTTCGCAAATATGCGCCGTGTTTTTTGTCCTTCTTTTTGAGGTCCGCCCCTTGCGGGCCATCTGGATCGCGCGCACCGTGTTTTTGCGGGCCACATTTTTCTTCACGATTCTCTCTGCACTGCATTACGTGATTCTTGTGCAGCAGCGCTTGCGCGAACATACGCATGCTTTGCCCCCGGCTCGGTCTCCGGTAGCCTGAGGTCGATTTGACCCGCTCTGCCGCCGACCCTAGAATCTTAGGTTCGTTTCCGTGCTCGAACTTCCTATGGCGCTTCGTCTTTTTAACACCCTTTCATCGCAGATCGAGGAATTTCACCCCCTGCGCGACCGCGAAGTCCGCATGTACGCGTGCGGCCCGACCGTCTACGACTACGGACACATCGGCAACTTCCGAACCTTTGTCGCGGTCGACCTTCTGCGAAGATTCTTCCGGCAGAGTGGCTACACAGTCCGTCACGTCATGAACATCACGGATGTGGACGACAAAATTATTCGCAACGCGGCGCGCGAGGGCGTCAGTGTTCAGCAATACACTGCCAAGTATGAAAGGGCATTTCTCGAAGACGCCGCCCTGATCGGCATCGAGGAGCCGACGCTCGTACGCGCTACCGAGCATATTCCGGAGATGGCCGATTTCGTCGCCAAACTCGTGGAGAGAGACATCGCCTATCGCACCGACGACGGGTCCTATTACTTCCGCATCGCGAAGTTTCCGCAGTATGGCAAGCTTTCGAAAAGGGATTTCAGCGGCATGATGGACGGCGCCCGCGTCGATGTTGACGAATATGACAAAGACAGTGCTCGCGATTTCGCTCTGTGGAAAGCACCGAAGCCGGGCGAAGCATCTTGGGACACGGCCATTGGCCCGGGGCGGCCCGGCTGGCATCTGGAGTGCTCCGTCATGTCGATGAGCGAACTCGGCGAGACCTTCGACCTGCACGCCGGCGGCGAAGATCTCGTTTTTCCGCATCATGAAAACGAGATTGCACAATCAGAGTCGTTTACGGGCAAGCCTTTTGTTCATTTCTGGTTCCATGCGCGCTTCCTGCTGGTCGAAGGCGAGAAGATGGCGAAAAGCTTGGGAAACTTCTTCACCCTACGCGACCTCGTGCTCAAGGGGCACAAGCCATCGTCGATCCGGTACCTGCTCGCGTCGGTTCCCTATCGGCATCAGTTGAACTTCACCTTCGATGGACTGAAACAGGCCGCCGTGTCGGTTGAGCGACTTCGCAATTTCAAACTGCGTTTGACCACGGGCAATTTTGAGGCGGGCTCCAATCCTGAGATTCAGTCTCTCGCGGCCGACACAGTGAAGCGCATGACTGCCGCGTTTGACGATGATCTC
Organism: uncultured Acidobacteriaceae bacterium; assembly: GCA_964539915.1. Classification (GTDB taxonomy): domain Bacteria; phylum Acidobacteriota; class Terriglobia; order Terriglobales; family Acidobacteriaceae; genus Sulfotelmatobacter. Next base: position 1,701 of record CAZILJ010000210.1, read on the forward strand.
AACACGGCGCAGGCACAAGCTGCGATCTTCGAGATGGTACGTCAGGCGAATGCGGCTTTCGATACAGGCGGAATCAAGCAGGATGACGTCCCGCCGCTCTGCGCAGTGCTCGACAAGTTCGATGAGATTTTTGCGGTGTTGAACGACGACGACGGTCCAAAAATGAAGCGGGTTCTTGAGTGGGCGACCGCGGAAGGCCGGGAGGCCGAAATCACCGACCGGGCGCGTGAGGCGGTTCAATCGGGACAATTATCGGACGCCCGTATCGAGCAAAAGATTGATGCCATCAAGAACGCTCGCAAAGCCCGTGACTTCAAAACATCAGACACTCTCCGCGCCGAACTTGCCGCCGCCGGCGTCCTCGTGGAAATCACGAAAGATGGCATACGCTGGCGCCGGAAGTGATTATGAGTCGTCGGTATTGCTCGCGGCGCCAGATGTTAAGCTGAAAGCAGACGGCTGAGAGCTGACAGCTATTTTCTTGTGAAATCTCTCGACGAATACCTCCTCGATGCTGCCCAAGCCCACGGACATTTATGCGCCGGGCAAGTCCTAGGGGTCCGTCTGGCTATGCTTGGTTTGCAGAAACTGAGCATCGACGATCCCCATGGAAAAGACAGGAAACGGCTGGTTACGTTCGTCGAAATTGACCGCTGCGCCACCGACGCGGTGGCCGTCGTCACTGGATGCAGACTGGGCAAGCGTGCCTTGAAATTCCGCGATTGGGGCAAGGTGGCGGCCACCTTCGTGGACCTGAACAGCGGCAAGGCGATCCGTATCTCGGCGAAAGAATCGTCGAAGGCTTTGGCGCGCAAGATGCACCCTGAGATCGCCGATAAGAACCAGCAGCAGATGCTGGCCTACCGCGAAATCGGTGACGACGATCTTTTCACCATCCAATGGGTGAAAGTGGAATTACCTCCCGAAGAATTCCCGGGATATAAAGGTGAGCGAGTGGTCTGCGAAACCTGCGGGGAAGGAATTAACTTCCGCAGAGAAGTGCGTCGAGAGGGAACAATTCTGTGCCGGTCGTGCGCGGGCGAAAGCTACTTCACGCCAGCGGAATGAGCGCGTAATCGATCACGCCTGCTCGTAGGCGTGCGCCACCCGCAGAATCGTACTCTCGTCGAAATGCTTCGCGAGAATCTGCAGCCCGATTGGCAGCTTCTCGCGCGTTTCTCCGCACGGCACGGAAATGCCCGGAATCCCCGCCAAACTTGCCGTCACCGTATAGATGTCGGCCAGATACATGGCCAGGGGATCATTTGATTTTTCACCTAAACGGAATGCCGCCGTTGGACTCGTAGGCGTCACAATCGCATCCACTTTGCGGAAGGCTTCGTCGAAATCGCGGGTCAGCAGCGTACGCACCTTCTGCGCCTTAAGGTAGTACGCATCGTAGTAGCCGGCGCTCAACGCATAGGTACCCAGCATGATGCGCCGCTTGACTTCGGGTCCGAAACCTTCATCGCGGCTGCGCCGGTACATTTCTGACAACGTTTTCACACCGCGTGCCCGGCAGCTGTAGCGCACGCCGTCGTATCGCGCCAGATTCGACGATGCTTCGGCCGTCGCAACTAAGTAATAGGTCGGAATAGCATAGGGAGTGTGCGGCAATGAAACCGGCACAATCTCGCAGCCGAGCGTCTTCAGCTTAGCGATTGCCGCTTCCACGGCCTGCCTTACTTCTTCGTCCAGGCCCTCGCCGAGATACTCTTTGGCTACACCGATCTTCATTCCACGAACCGGCTTATCGAGTTCGGCGACGTAGTCGGGCACGGCAAGTTCGGCGGAAGTGGAATCCATAGGATCGCGGCCGGCAATCGTTCCGAGAACAATCGCCGCGTCTTTTACGGTTTTGGCCAGCGGTCCGATGTGGTCGAGCGACGATGCAAACGCGATCAGCCCGTAGCGTGACACGCGTCCATAGGTCGGCATCAATCCCACCACTCCGCAGAACGATGCCGGTTGACGGACCGACCCGCCGGTGTCCGAACCCAGTGTCACGACCGCCATATCGGCGGCTACCGCTGCGGCCGAACCGCCCGAAGACCCCCCGGGCACACGGCTTAAATCGCGCGGATTGCGAACGGGGTGATAGGCAGAATTCTCATTCGACGAGCCCATCGCAAACTCATCGCAGTTCATCTTGCCCAACACCACCGCTCCCGCCGCTTCCATGCGCGCAACGGCAGTCGAGTCATACGGAGGAATATATTTCTCCAGAATCTTCGATCCGGCGGTGGTACGCACGCCGCGTGTGCTCATCACGTCCTTGATCCCCACCGGCACACCGCCCAAGGGTGGCAATATCTTGCCCTCAGCCGCCATGCGGTCCATGCGGTCCGCCTGCTCCAGGGCCCGCTCTTTAGACAGGGTCAGGAACGCGCCGATCTGGCCGTCTTCCTGCTTGATGCGGGCGTAGTGGGCCTCCGCCAGGGCGAGCGCCGTGGTCTTACGCTCT
>CAZILJ010000211.1:0-2920 GCA_964539915.1 uncultured Acidobacteriaceae bacterium
TCGCCGGGCGGATGGAGCCTAGCACTCGCAAAACTTCCGAACTGCATGGCAACAGATCTGTCAGGCGGTTCGATTTGGACACGGATCAAGATGATCGCGACGTTTCTTCCCTGCAAATTTTGTTGACACTCAAGGCCGCGATCAAGTCTGAGGAAAACTTCAGAACCTGATTTCTCGGCGAGTACCAGCAGTTCTCCATTCTTCTTGCCCGCCAGACCCTCTTCGGGCACAGTGCGGCAATCTTGACCGGGCAGGCTGTTCTTGAATTTTCCGGGCACACACTCGTCGAGTAGAAGCTTCATCCCAATTGGCCAACCACCAGGGACTTTGCGTGCTCAACAGCGTGCACGGCGGCTTCGCGGGACACGGTAGGAAAGTCATCCAGAAACTCATCCAGCGTTTGGCCGTGTTCCAGATAATCGAGCAAGGCTTGAAATGGAACGCGGGTCCCGCGGAAAACGGGGGTACCCCCGAGAATGTCGGGATCGCGGGTTATCACGCTGTTTTTCGGCACCATGATGGGCCTCTGCTAACTAAGTTTACTCCGAGGTTTCCTCGAAACCAACGCGGCTTCTCGAAGCGATCAATGTCCGCCGGTCAATTCGCGCACGATGGCGCCTACAAACTGCTTGGCATCACCAAAGAGCATGAGCGTCCGCTCGAGGTAGTACAGCGGGTTGTCGATGCCGGCGAAGCCGGGGCTCATGCCGCGCTTGATGACCATGACCGTGTGAGCTTTGTCGACGTCGAGAATCGGCATACCGAAGATCGGGCTCGATTGATCGGTACGTGCGGCGGGGTTGGTGACGTCGTTGGCGCCGATGATCAGGGCGACGTCGGTCTGGGGAAAGTCGCCGTTGATCTCGTCCATTTCGATAAGGCGGTCGTAGGGGATGTCCGCTTCGGCGAGCAGGACGTTCATGTGGCCGGGCATGCGTCCGGCCACCGGGTGAATGGCGAACCGAACCTCGACTCCCTTTTTGGTGAGCGCGTCATAAAGCTCGCGCACTTTGTGCTGTGCCTGGGCGACTGCCATTCCATAGCCCGGGACGATGACCACCTTATTCGCCGCCAGGAGAATCGCGGCGGCTTCTTCGGGGGTGGCGCTACGCACTGGCTTGGCTTCCTGCTCGCCCGCGGCGGAGGCTTGCACCTGTCCGAAGGCTCCGAACAGCACGTTGCTGAACGACCGGTTCATCGCCTTCGACATGATGACGGAGAGGATGAGGCCGGAGGATCCGTCGAGAGCGCCAGCGATGATGAGGAGTTTCGAGTCGAGGACGAATCCCATGGCGGCGGCGGAAAGCCCGGCGTAGGAATTCAAAAGTGAAATCACGGTCGGCATGTCGGCGCCGCCGATGGGAATGACGAGGAGGACTCCGAAGATCAGGGAGATACCGACGATGATCGGGAAAAAGATTCGCGCCCCGGGATGCAGCACAAGATAGACGGCGCTTCCAACGGCGACCAGGAATAAGAGCAGATTGACGAGATTCTGCCCTTTATAGGTGATTGGACGTTGCGGCAGGATTTCCTGCAGTTTTCCCGCCGCCATCAGGCTACCCGTAAAAGTGAGACCTCCAAGGATTACTTCCATGGAGAGCACTGACATCATGAACTTGGGAACGTTCGGGGTGCGGAGATAAAATTCGGCGGTGCCCACCAAGGTGACGCACAACGCTCCGAAAGCGTGGCTGAGAGCGGTCCGCTGTGGAACCGCAGTCATCTGCACCATGCCGAGCGGAATGCCGATGCCGGTACCCAGCACAAGCCCGATGATGATCCACTTGTAGTCGATGATGCCGTGATGGAGCAACGTGCCGGCGATGGCCAGCACCATACCGATTTCCCCCGCCAGAATGCCGCGGCGCGCGTTGGCCGGCGAGCTCATCCACTTCAGCGACAATATGAACAGCGCGCTGGCGATGAGGTAGATAATTTCGATCGCGTACTGGCTTCCGGCAAACTCGGTCATAAATTATGGCTTGGTTGGTTGTGGCTTGGTTGGCCGGCTGGTTTTGAACATGCGCAACATGCGGTCGGTAATCAGGAATCCGCCCACTACATTGCTGGTGGCGGCCACAATGGCGATTACGCCCAGCACCAACGCGAATGTGCTTTTTTTCTCGCCCACCAAAACGATTGCGCCTACCACCGCGATGGCATCGAGTGCGTTGGTCAGCGACATCAGCGGCGTGTGCAACAACGGCGAGACGTGCCGGATGACTTCGAATCCGATGAAGGCTGCCAGCATGAAAACGAAAAGCGCATCGATCAGGTTGGTGCTCATCTGCTCCCTCAGGGCCGAATCCCGCCCTCTTCTCAGGTATGGCGCGGCTTCAGTCGCGCCCTTTCAAAGCAAGATTCCGAAAGCCGACATCTCTACCCGCCCGCAGGCGACAGCGCTGGCATCCTGAAGAACTCGCGCACGCGCGCGTTCACCACTTCGCCGCCATGGGTAATCATGGTCTCGCGAATAATTTCATCCTGCAGGTTCAGTTGCAGTTTGCCCTCTTTTATCATGTAGAGAAGGAACGTGCTCACGTTCCGGGCGTACATCTGGCTGGCATGGTAGGGCACGCTGGTGGCGAGGTTGATGGCGCCGATGATGGTGACGCCCGCTACCGCTACGGTCTCTCCCGTCCGCGTCAATTCGCAGTTGCCACCGCGCTCTGCCGCCAGATCGACGATCACCGAGCCCGGGGCCATTCCCTTCACCATGTCCGCGGTGATCAGTACCGGCGATTTCTTGCCAGGAATCACCGCCGCGGTAATGACCACATCACTTTCCGCGACCACACGGGTCAGCAATTCCCGCTGTCGCGCGTAAAAAGCTTCGTCCTGCGCGGTGCCGTAGCCACGAGCGTCCTGCGCGTTCTGGGCCTCAATGGGCAGCTCGACGAAACGGCCGCCCAGGCTC
>CAZILJ010000212.1:0-8785 GCA_964539915.1 uncultured Acidobacteriaceae bacterium
CGTGGTATCAAACAGGAATTCGATGGTGGATGCAGGAATGCCAGGCATGAGATGGTCGCAGCAACCCGGAACGGCCGGGTGAATGAATACAACTGCCTTACGCCGATTCAACTCCTCGAAGACCGGCGTAAATGTGGCGTCCCCTGGCCATCGATTGTCATAACTGCTCACCAGTCCGATGCCATCTGCTTTGAGCGCGTCGAGTGCGTACTCCGCCTCCTTCACGCTACCCTCTTGATCGGGCAACGGCACTGCAGCAAAAAAACCGAAGCGCCCGGGGTAATCCTTGACCATCTGGGCGGCGTATTCATTGCAGCTTCGCGCTAGGCTGCGCGCCGCTTTGGCGCCTCCGAACCATACCCCCGGGAGTCCCAGGGAAGTGATCGCCGTACTAATGCCGGCCTTGTCCATTTCTTCGACTGCTCCGGCCGGGGTCCAGTTCAGCAGACGGGAATGATCCCTGTCGGAGATCGCAAGAATCTGGTCGCGCGCAGCCGTCATGTAGGACGGTGGCAGGATGTGATGGTGTACATCGATCCGGGTTGCCTTGGTCGGGCTGGTCGGTGAAGGATCCTGTGCGCTCAACGAAGTCGGCGCAAGCAGGGCGCCCATCCCAGCTCCGACCGCCGACTTCAGAAATTCTCGCCTGGAGGCGGCGCCAAGGTGGCGTGCCCAATCTTGAAGATTTAGGTCGAACGCTCGACCTCTGTTTCCGACGCGATCCCGTTTCATCCTTGGGCTCCCTCCCCAGCTTCGAGGTCTTCGATTCCACTGTTTGCTTCGAGAAAGATTTGTCAGCGGGTCACGATGTTGATCATGTTCGACAAGTCCCCTGCGAGAAACCTGCGGATGTTCTCCTCGACCACCGGGAGTGCACGATCCGCATAACCGTCGAAGAATCCGCCCAGATGGGGCATGGCGATGACGTTCTTCATCGACCACAACGGGTGATCTTCGGGAAGAGGCTCCTGGCTGAATACATCCAGAGCGGCGCCGGCAATCTGGGTGTTTTGCAAAACCTTGATTAACGCTTCCTCGTCAAGCACGCCGCCCCGTGCGAGATTGATCAAATAACTGGTGGGCTTCATCGCCGACAAAACCGCAATGTCCACGATGTGTCGCGTCGCCGGTGAATACGGGGTGAGTACGACCAGGTAGTCAAGTTCCCGAACGGCGGACACGAGTTCCTCCCTCCCGCATACTCGATCGAAACCGGCAACTGCTCGTTTGACAGAACTGATGCCGACTACGCTCATCCCCAGCGCCTTGCACCTTGGCGCCAGCGCTTCCGCGATGACTCCAATGCCCAGAATCCCGACGCACCTGCCCTCGAGAAGCCGGGCCGGCCAACGCTCCCAAAGGTGGCGATCCTGGTTTCGGATGACGCGAGGGAAATCGCGGGCCAGAGCGAGCATGGCCATGATCGCCGCCTCGGACATGGCAGCGCCGTGAATCCCCCGAACGTTGGTGATGATGATGTCCCGCCGCAGCGAAGGGAGGTCAGCGAGATTGTCCACCCCCGTTCCGAGCGCTTGAATCCATTTCAGGTTTGTGGCCTGGCACAGGACGTTATTGGTCAGCATGGGGCCAAACGTCACGAGAATATCGGCGCTCCCAATGTAGGGGCCAACCTTACTGTGGTGGTCCACCAGGTGAATGTCCAACGCCGGAAACCTCGCCTGTAGACGCGCGTAATATTGTGTGGTGATCTCCGGCGGCATTGCTAAGAGCATCAGCAAACTGGTCATCGAGCTTTTCCCCTGGCCTGTTCTGTCCCGCGGAGTGGTCCCTGTCTTATCCGGAACGTTGTATCACCTTCCCCAGCTGTCGGGCGAGAGCCGAGTCCGCTCTCCGAGATACTTCTTCCTTGCAATGCTGCCGAAGCCGTGCCCCCTGGTTTAGCCGGCCGGCCATCAAGACGAAAATACTTGACATCGCTCCTCGAATCGAGTTCAACTCGAGGTGATTTGTGAACATGTTCAGGTCTCGCTGCTAGTTCTCGGGTGTCCTAAGGGGGCAACATGAAACTCTCCGCCAGGGGGCGCACCGCATCGGTTTACACCGGCAGCATGGTTCGCATGCTGGGTGCGAGCGTCAGTGTCGGTTTGCTTTCTCTCGCCATGTTCGCCCAAGGCAACGCAGGCCGGATCTTAGGTGCGGTTACTGATCAAACGGGAAGCGCCATCGTTGGCGCTGCCGTCACCGTCACCGATCTCGAACGAGGGATCTCGCGGAACTTGGTCTCGGATGACGCCGGACAGTATTTCGCTCCCAACCTCCTTCCCGGCATGTACAAGGTCCGCGTCGAAGCCAAGGGATTCAAGTCGGTCGAGCGCCCGAACATTCAGTTGGAGGTGGGCAATGACGTCCGCATCGACCTTGTTCTCCCTACGGGCAGCATTTCCGAAGTGGTCGTAGTAAGGGACGAGATTCCACTGGTGGACAGCACCAGCGCCACGCTTGGTGGCACCATCAGCAACCAGACCATCAATGACCTGCCCTTGAATGGCCGGGATTACCAGAAGCTTCTTACCCTGCGCCCCGGCGTCATGATCTACCCGGGCGGTGGGGGATGGGACCAGAGCGCAAACGGCGTTCGCCCGGAATCCAATGCCTACATTGTGGACGGTATGACCGACGACGAACCCTTCTCCGCCCTGAGCGTCATCAATGCCCCGGGCCTGGTGGGAGACGCGGTGACGGTGATTCCGATCGACGCCATCCAGGAGTTCAATACCCAGATCAACGCGAAAGCGGAGTACGGATGGAAACCGGGCGCGATTATTACCGTGGGGTTGAAGTCGGGCACCAACGATATTCACGGCACGGCTTACGCGTTTGGCCGCAGCGACAGCTTTGACGCCCGGAACTACTTCAATCCGGCGCCCCAGCCGAAGACCCCGCTCGACTTCAAGCAGTTCGGCGCTACCGGGGGCGGCGCAATTATCAAGGACAAACTCTTCTATTTTGTGGGCTACGAAGCGCAACGCTACACCGTGGGCAATTCCTTTGTGGTGTCGGTTCCAACCACGGCCTCGGTCGGGGACCCCAGCATCAGCGTTCCAGATGCTACTGCTGACCTGGCGGCAAATGGGATCACGACCTTGAGCCCGCTTAGCGTGCACTTGTTGAGTTTGTATCCAGCGAATGCAGGGAACTCATCCAGTGTGACGATTGGGTACCCCAACGTGAATAGCTCAGACAGCGTGCTGGGGAAGATCGATTACCATATCAACGAACGCCACACCTTGAATGGCATGGTCTTCTGGGGACGCGACTCTGAAACTGCGCAGGATCAGGCCTTCCTCCAACCGCAATGGTTGTCCACTCAAAGCCAGAAGCCGATTACAGCCGGGGGTAACTGGACCTGGACTCCGAATTGGAGCTGGGTCAATGAAGCCCGCTTTGGTTACCTCTACGACAACAAGGCTAACCTCGCGGTGGACCACAACGTTCCCGCGACCAAATACGGCATCAACACGGGCGTGACCGACCCGGTGCGTTATGGAATGCCACAAATCAACGTTGCCCCTTTCAACTCCTTAGGTGGCGGAGTGAACTGGCCCAAATTTCAGGGCCCGGACAGTGTTTTGCAGGGCAGCGATTACGCTTCCTATTTGCATGGCAAGCACGCCTTGAAATTCGGCGGCGAGATACGTCACGGCAGCGTGAATGAAGGCTCTTATCGAGGGAGTAAGGGACAGATTTTCTTCAACGGCGGCGCCGCTTTCTCGACGGCCACGGGCACATCGACCCCATTTGAAGATTTTCTGGCCGGCACCCCAACCTTCGGCAAGATCAGTTATGGAAATCCCCAGCGGCACGAGACGCAGTGGTTGTACGCAGGCTTTTTCCAGGATGACTGGCGTGTAACTCCGAACTTGACCCTCAATCTCGGCCTGCGCTACGAGTACACCACGCCCATCCGTGAGGATCACAACCTGCTCGGCAATTTCGATCCCAAAGCCGGGCTCGAGCAAGTCGGCAAGCAGATTAGTTCTCCCTACAATCCGGACCGCAGGGATTTCGCACCCCGATTGGGTCTGGCCTGGGACATCACGGGTAAGAGAACGACGGTGCTCAGGGCGGGAGGCGGGATCGCCTACGACACGATCTCTCTGGAGACCCTGCTGGTACAAGAGAATGTTCAAAACGCCACGACGATCGGCTTAGCCACGATCCCCACCGGCGCCCCGATTGTGGTGGGCGGTGTCACCACGCCGGGCGCCGGCACAATTGCTGTTAGTTCCCTCAAGATCCCGGGCTCAGGGCCGACCGGCCTCAACTGGAACGGATCCTCCGTGGGCGGAAATCCCGTCTTCCCGGTCGCCCCCATCCAGTGCGGTGATGGCGACCCCACGTTTAATGATCCCCCACCCTGCAATGTCCTGGGGATTGACCGCGGTTTCCGTACTCCTTACATCAGTACCTGGACCCTGGGCATCCAGCACACCTTCACGAAAGACCTCGCTCTGGACCTGGCTTACGTTGGCAACCACAGTAACAATTTGATCGGCATCCGCGACGTCAATCAGGGGCAACTGGGGACGGGTGCCTTGACGAATTTCCCCCAGTTCCCCTACCTGGGTTTCATCAACATGATGTCGAACCAGTACGGCGCGAACTACCACGGCCTGCAAGCCACGCTTACTCAGCGTCTCTTCCACGGAGTGTCGTTCCTTGCCGGTTACACGTATGAACATGCCCTCGATTATTCCTCCACCAATCAGAATCAGTTTCTCCCCCAGGACAGCAACCACCCGGAGAAGGAATACGCCAGCAGCGACTACGACATCCGGCACCGCCTCACCCTCTCGCTTACGTATGCGATTCCGGGAAGGAAATCGTTCGCCCAGATGCTGGAGGGCTGGCAGATCAATTCCATCGTGACCCTCGAGAGCGCACAGCCGTGGACCGTCAACGATACGGTCAACAACATCAGCGGGACGAACGAGGCCACTGACCGCTGGGATTTCTTCGGCAGCCCCTCCGACTTTACTTCTGGTCCGAACCCGATTCCGTATTTCGCCGGAAGCAGCAATCCCGCTTGCGCCGCGAAGGCCATGGCCCTCGACGGAACGCCGAACGGTCCCATGGCTGCGTCCCTGGGGCTTTTCGGCTGCTATGCGAAGGGCAACTCCCTGATGATGCCTCCCGCGGCGGGTACTTTCGGTACCATGCGCCGCAACATGTTCCGCGACTCGGGTTTCCGCGATTTGGACATGTCGGTCACTAAAGCTTGGAAGTTCGGGGACCGCTTAACCGCGCAGTTCCGGGCCGAGTTCTTCAACATTTTGAACCATCCTAGCTTCGCCAATCCGTATGGCGGAACCAGCGGATACGGTCCAGGCGCGTTTGACGATCCTTCATCCACCGGTATATTCGGCTGCGGCTGCGCGACGCCGGACCAGGCTGGCGGCAACCCCGTGGTCGGCTCGGGAAGCAATCGTGCGATGCAATTGGGGTTGAAGCTGATCTTCTAGGCGACGTTGCGCATCCATCCGAATCGGTAGACAATCCGGCGGAGACGACATAAAGTCTGCCTGTGACGAACAGTGTTCCACTCATCGCTCAGGCCTATCGGCATGCCGGACGCACGGCGGTGGTCGATTCCCAGGGATCCTTCCGCTACACGGATTTGCTGCATGCGTCGTCGCGTATGGCTACGGCGCTGCTTGCCGGCCGCGATGACCTTCGGGAAGAGCGCGTTGTGTTTGTCGTGTCGCCGGGATTTCCGTGGGTTGCGGTGCTCTGGGGCATCTGGCGAGCTGGTGGCGTAGCCGTCCCCCTACCGCTCAATTCCACCAACCCAGAACTGGAATACTTTGTTAGCGATGCTCGGGCATCGACATTGGTATGCGATGCGCTGGCGATGCCTCTCCTGTCGCCAATTGCCGCAGCCCATGGCATTCGCGTGTTGTCCTATGAGGAGCTTCACGCCGGGCGGTCCGCAGAATTACCGAATCCCATTCTGAAGCTAACCGACGACCGGCGGGCCATGATTCTGTACACGAGCGGAACCTCGAGCCGGCCCAAGGGCGTGGTCACAACCCTTGCCAACATCACGGCGCAAATCAAAAGTCTGGTGGAGGCTTGGGAGTGGTCGGCCAACGATCGCATTGTGCTGTGTTTGCCACTGCATCACGTGCATGGAATCATCAACGTTGTTTGCTGTGCGCTGTGGGCAGGAGCGACCTGCCGCATGCTGCCGCGGTTCGACGCGAATGCGGTGTGGGACTCGATCGCCGGCGAGAGCCTGACTCTGTTCATGGCGGTGCCGACGATCTACGTGAAGCTCATCGCGGCCTGGGAGCGAGCGTCACCGGAGCGTCGTCGAGTCCTAAGCCAGGCTTGCTCCAGATTGCGCCTGATGGTGTCAGGCTCGGCAGCGCTGCCCGCGAGCACGCTCCAGCGCTGGAAGGAAATCAGCGGCCATACCTTGCTCGAGCGCTACGGAATGACGGAGATTGGCATGGCGCTGTCGAACCCGTTACGGGGCGAGCGCGTGCCGGGCAGCGTCGGGCAGCCGCTGCCGGGCGTCGAGGTTCAGCTCGTTGGAGAGAACGGCAAGCCGGTTGCTTCGGGAGAGTCGGGCGAGATCGAAGCCCGCGGCCGCGGCGTGTTCGTGGAGTACTGGGGCAAGCCCGAAGCCACTCGGGCCGCCTTCCGCGATGGCTGGTTTCGGACGGGCGATATGGCGTTGGTCGTGAACGGTGGGTATCGCATTCTTGGCCGGACGAGCATTGACATCCTCAAAACGGGCGGACATAAAGTCTCCGCGCTGGAAATTGAAGAAGTGCTGCGCCAGCATCCCTCAGTGGCCGAGTGTGCGGTGGTGGGCGTGCCCGACGCAGAGTGGGGGGAGCGGGTTGCGGCAGCCGTGGTGCTCAATAACGGCGATACGCTCGATCTGCCGTCGCTTCGCGCCTGGGCGCAACGGTCGCTGGCGGCGTACAAAGTGCCGTCACGCCTTCTCGTGCTGGATGCGCTGCCGCGCAACGCGATGGGAAAAGTGATGAAGCCTTCGCTGGTGGCGCTGTTTCAACCTGTGGCAACGCCAAACAAATCGCATGCATAACGCCGGAGTCGCCGGATGACCGCAGCAGATTTTCGCAGAATTGCGCTGAGCCTGGAGGGCGTGGAACAGTACTCTCACGCAGGGCTGCCGGCTTTTCGTGTAGGAGGCAGGAAATTCGCTTCGCTAGCCTCGCAAGCAGGGGGCTACGGAAATCTGATGCTCACGCTAGAGCAGCAGGCGGCATTTGTGGAGGAGGCGCCCGAGATTTTCTTGCCGATTTCTGGCGGCTGGGGAAAGATGAGACATACGCATATTCGCCTGGCGGCGGCGAGCGAGGATGTACTGACGGGCGCGCTCCGAACGGCGTGGAAACTGCGAATGGAGAAGAACGCAAAGACAAGCCCGAAAAGGCCCACTTCGGCGCCGCGCAGCAGAGTAGCAGATAAGAAACGCGGGGAGCGATGAGCTCTGAGCTGCGCCGTATCGCTAGATACTCTCGTGACCATGAGAGACTGCATGATCTGGGGAAAACATCGAAAACTTTCACACTCGTTTACACACTTCCACATTCGTGTCCTCTGATGCCTTTATTTTCATGGCGGAATTACGCAGCGGACTTGGCATCGTCGTCGTCGTCGTGGTGGTTTGCAACATAGCGCACGATCAACGAAATTCGGCGGTTGGAGGGGTCGAGCCGAGCGTTCAGCTTAGGAAGGTTCTGGTCCGCAAATCCACGGACTGGGGTGACTGGTCAGTTCGTGGAGATGGTGAAGTTGACGGTGATCCTGGCTTGGGTTTCGACGGCTTCGTCACCTTGATAGTGCGGCTTAAAATGCCACTGCTTGACTGCCTCCTGCGCGGCGCTAGCCAGGATCGGCGGACCGCTTACCACGCGGAGATCCTGAATCAGGCCGTTGCGCCCGATCTGCGCCTGCAAAATCACGGAACCCTGCACTTTCATTTGGCGCGCCAGCATAGGATAGTCCGGCTTTACGGGACGACTGAGGATCTCGGCAGTATCGGCGGACATCTGCACGCGCTCGGCGGCGGGCCTGGTCACATTCTCTGCGCTAGTGTTGATCCTGTTTGGAGAATCCGGCTGCGCGACTTGTTGCGGAGCCGTGCCAGGCTGCAGATCGACTCGAACGGAATTCGTGCCGGGATGAATGGTTCGATGAACATCTCCGGCAACTACTTCGACTTCGAGCGCTGGAAGCACGGTACGTGTAACTGTCGCAGGCGAACCCGACGGGTCGGTCACCGGGGATGGATTGGCTGTAGCCGATGATTCGACCGCCAGAGTCTTTGAGCCAGGCGAAGTTTTGGTCTCGGCCTTGGCCAACCGTGACTTTTTGTGGCCCGTGGAAACTGTCTCGGTTAGAGCTGATGGCGGAGCGGATGTGGTGACCGTCTGAGGCGATGACTCCGGCTGCGTTTGATCTCCCGCTTGTTCCCGGTCGGAAAACCAGAATTCACGATCCCCGTAGAGAACCGATGCCAAAGCCAGCAGGAGCAACGCCAGCGCAGTAACCATCAGTCGGCGCTGTTTCCGCTCTGCGGGCGTGCCAGCCGGAGGAACGGCTGGCAGAAAGCGATGGGTCCTCGTAATCAATCTCTTGATCTCAAACATGCGGTCGTTGGCCGCTCCTAAGGAAAACCCTGCGCATAGTATGCCTAGGAAACGAGCCAAAGGCCAGCAAAAGCGCCAGAAACTTGCATTCGGATGGACCTTTCGGGGAGCGACCTTGACCGAGCGTGCTATTAGCC
>CAZILJ010000213.1:0-7291 GCA_964539915.1 uncultured Acidobacteriaceae bacterium
AAGCGGTTAGGAAAACTTGGCGTATCTGGCAGATTGGCCGGGTTCAAGGGAAACATCCGCTCCCCCTCCGATTGGTTGTTCATCTTCACCGTCAGATCGGCTGTGCTCTTCTTGCTCAGCAACTCCTGATAGGTTTTCTGGGCATTGTCATAATCGCGTGCCAATTGCTTGTATTGTTCTTCGATGGCGGGGCTCAGCGAAATTCGTCCCTGGTACGTTCCGATCTCTTGCTGCAATCTTTTCTGATCTCGCGTCGCCGCCGAGATCAGTTCCGAGTATTGGTGGACCTGCAACCGCAGCTGTCTGATCTCCGCTGGTTCGGACGCGGACGCCTTATCGCTGCTGGGTTCGGTGGAATCCGATGCCTTGTTGACTTCGGCCAGGTTCTTCTTTACTTCCGCGATGTCGGCCTTGGTTTTGATCACATCCGGGTGATCGTCGGTATAGTTCGCCTGCAACTGAAGCAGTTGCGACTGTAGACCCGAAAGCTGCTTTTCGAGCGTTTGCGGATTGGTGGAGGTCCCCGACGTCTTCCATGCTGCCAACTGTTGCGCCAGCATCGACTCGGTATACGATTTGTCCTGCTGCGCTCGGTTCAGCGATTGAGTGTTCGCATCCAGCTGCGAGTTCAGGCCCATCAGAATTTTCAGGTTGTTCTCTTGGTCGTCCGGCAGCTGTCCCACATACCGCTTCTTAAACGTAGCCACGTTGGCACCGAGGGTTTCCAAATTATTTTTAGCGTCTTCAATGCCCCGGTTTAAAACCTCACTGGTGCCGCTGGCGGCCGCGGCAACCTCTTTCAAGTTCTCGTTCACGATGAGCGACGTCAGTTCGTTACACAGCTGCTGAGCCTCGCGAGGGTTTGACGCCATATAACTCACATAAAACCCTGGCACCGAACTGTTCTGCTGACCCGGCTTCTTCTTGCCAATCTGCGATAAGTCGGTGATCACAGGTTCTATCGCCATGTTCGACCGGATGTTGTCGATGACCTCTCCAATTTCCTGGCTGTTTTTGTGGGGGTAAACCTTTTTGGCGATCGGTTCCAGTTGGGTCTGACTCAGTACCTGCTGCTGCAGGGTCGCCACGCGAGCGGTCAGGTCCTGGGAAACCACCGGCTGCACCATGGTCTCGGGAACTTTCTGTCCTTCCACAAGGATCAACGCCTGGGACGTGTACTTCGGCGCAAAAGCGTACGAGACCAGGAATCCCACCAGGGGTGCGAGGAGTGCCGGGATCAGAATTACCTTCGCCCGCCGGCGCAACATCGCCAGATAGTCGTCCATCGTTAATTCGCGATTCTGAGTCATGCTCGTTTTCCTTCTGGCCGCGTTCCCAATCCTTGCTCTTGGCAAGAACGCGAACTCGTCCGGCCCTGAGAATCAGTCAATCCGGATCGGCCGTGGGGTCCAATCCAATCCAAATGTTACTAAGCTCTGGTTCGAAATGCGGTTGCAGGAACCGGTTCCACAGAACGAATTGGGAAACGACAGCTCATTGAACTGGTAGCTGAAATAGGCGTGGAACTCTCGTCCAAACGGACGGTGCACCCCCACCCCGGCGAAACCGTAATTGTAAGAGCCTGCGTTATTGGCGGGACACGCCGTTTGGCTCGACTGAGAGCTCCCGCAACCGTTCAACTGAACCTGTGCCAGGGGCTGCAAGCGGGTGTTTGTCGCGTATCCCGTGTTGACAAAGGCGCTCCAAATTCGCGACAACGGTCGGACCGCATCGAAGGACACAATGTTGCTTTGCGCTCCTGCAAAGAAGCCCGACCCGGCGGTATCGAGGCGACGAAACTCCAGATGCAGGGATGCTTTCCGAAACTGGTAGCCCAGACGAGCCTGGGCCGAGACTCCGACTCTAGTGCTCTTGTCGGTTGCGGGGACCAAGGTGCCCCCGAAAAGTGAACAATAGAACGGAGAAACGAGGATCTGGCTGCAAACTGCGGTTTTTGTGTCGCTCAGGATGATCTGCGGCCCTGCGCCGAGCAGAAGATCCAGCCGACCGGTAATGCGGTGTCCGTACATTCCCTGGATGAGGTGGGCATGAAATGCCGACCCCACAACCGAAAAATCGAATGCCTGATATCCATACAGCAGCGCGACCTGGGTGTGCGGCGTTACGATACGGTCGTATGCCGCCTGGGCCGAAACCTGCGAGCTGCCAATGAAAGCATTGCCGCTGGTGTCTTTGCCGTAAAAATGCGTGAAGCCATATCCGCCGGCCACTGTGACCGCCGACTTGGGGGAAAGATAATCCGAGATATCCGCCACACTTACGTTCTGGATGTGCGGAGCTAATCCGAGACTCCCCAGACTGCTGCCTCCAAAAAAACCGCCAAAAGCGCTGCTTCCTAGCGAACCGATCCCCTGCGAACCGATTGAGCCATAAGACCCGCCGAAGTTGCCTTCTGGCAGATAACTGAAGCTGTCGCGCAGCGACAGTTGTCCCCGCTTCCAGAGAATCTTCTGGTCAAGAATCATCGATTGCAATGACTGGAAGCCTCCTCTTGACTGACTGTAGTATGCGACTCCGCCGGCGTAATCCACCGCCAGGTCGTAATTGCTCCACAGCCGCCGCAGAGCTAGGCTTCCCAGCCCACGCGTGATGGAACTGAATCCGCCACCACCTAGATTGCCGGTCGCGTTCGACGCGGCCGACTGGCTGAGCGTCGCTCCCGGTTGCAGATAACTTAAGGGCGCGGCATGCGGCTCGAGCGAAGGCAAATCCAGCCCCGAAAGTGGCGGGTTTTCGCTGACTGTAGGCGGCGCATTCTCCTGCCCGTAAGCCGGGACGGGCTCCTGCGAAGCACTCTGCGGCGGCGGTTCCGGGACCGGAGGCGGCGCGGAACTGTCCTGAGCCCACGCTCCACCGAGCGCGAGTGCCAGCAACATGACCAAATTCCAAGCGGTCTGAAGTCTCTTCATCGCGTCCTTACGGGACCACCAAAGTGTCGCCCGGCTTCAGGAAAATGTTTTGTTCCGGGTGATTCCCTTTGACTACGTCTTTGTAATTGAAGGGCAACTTCTGCTGCTTGCCGTTCTGGGTCCGCAACAGGTAAATCGCCTTGAGACTGGCGAATTGGGTAAAACCAGCCTGGGACAGCGCCTGCAACACTGTCATTTGCGGCAGCAAATTCATCGGTCCGCTATGCACAACTTCTCCGGTCACAAAAATCCGCTGGCTGTTCATGGCCGTCACCACCACGGTCACCCGCGGGTCAGCGATGTACTTCTTCAGTTTCTCGGTGATTGAATCCTTCAATGCCAGCGGAGTCAGTCCGGCTGCGGGAATGTCATTGAGCAGCGGCATCGAGATCTTGCCATCCGGCCGCACCGGCAGCTGCTCGGAAAGTTCCGGCTCCTTCCACACCGAAATGCGGAGCACGTCGTCGGCCCCGATTACATAGTCCGACGATGCCTCCGGACCCCCGGTCTTGGGTTTATCGCTCGACTGCGCTAGCGTTCCTGCCGCCACCCCCAGCACGCACAGCAGCAAGCCCAGTTTCCTCACGTTCTTCATACTTTCTCCGGCGGAGTTACTACGCTCCGTGACCTTCATATCCGATCTGCTTCAACTTGTAGAGCAACGCCTTGTAGCTGATCTGCAACTGCTCAGCGGCTCGACGTCGGTTCCATCGCGTGCGAGTCAACGCCTTCAGGATCAGCTCCTTCTCAGCCTCCTGCGAGGCTGCCCTGGACGCGGCTTTCAACGAAATTCCGCTTGCGCTGCCTGCAGCGGACGGCTTGTGCAAGAGCGCCCGCAGACCACCCATGGCCAGGTGCTCGTCTCCGAGTGCCACCAATATGCGAGCTGCGTTGTCCAGTTCCCGTAAATTTCCCGGCCAAGAATATTCCTCAAAGAGACGCTGCATCTCCGGGCTGAGCTCCGGAATCGGGCGGTGAAACTCCTGAGCGTACCTGCCGAGAAAGTGCGCTATGAGCAACGGAATGTCCTCCTTTCGCTGCCGCAGCGGAGGCAGTCGCAAACACACTCCGCTAATGCGGTAATACAAATCTTCGCGAAGCCGACCGGCCTTGACCTCGACTTCCAGATCGCGCGCACTGCCACAAATAAATCTGGCGGAACATCCGCTGGGAAGACCGCTGCCTGAAGCCCGCAACAACGCATCCCTGAAACAAGCCTGGGAACTCGCGCTCAGCGCGGCGAGCTCTTCCAGAAAAATAGTTCCTGCCCCTAATAGCCCTTCCGCGTTGCACTCCGTAACGCGCAAATCCTCCGGCTTCAGGGTAGAACACTGAAACCAGCGGAACGGCTGTGCGCTGCGCCGCGACATTTCGTGAATCCGCCGCGCAGTTGCATGTTTGCCAGCACCGGCCTCGGCCAGAAGCAGGACGGGCACATCGCTCTGCGAAAGCTCCCGGATGACGGCTTCCACCGGCCGCATACTGGCGCTCAAACCTTCGACGAAAGACCGCGCCAGTTCGGCCGGATTTTCGCCGTGGACATCTCCCGTGTTAGGCAATAGTTTGCCCATTTTTGCCCTTGTGAGCGTGGTGATGATACGCCCCGCGGACTCCCTTGAGAGTGTCATACCAGCACGACGATTGCCGAAGACCTTGGTCGGCGACCACGAATAATGAATGTCTACTATCTACCTTTTTTTCAATGACTTGAATGACTACAAGTGCAACGACCAAAGGCCGCCGCCGGGATACTCCAAGGCTTTAGTTTGTGAACCACCAAGGGAAAATGTGAAATATTTTTCCCAAAGGGCTGAACCCACAAGCTTCTCCACGCATGGGAGGCCTACCTTAGGATAAGGCCAGGAGCACGCTGCCATATCACTGAAATAACTCCTCGGTCGGGGACCGATGGTTTGCGACCCCTTTCCCGTGTGGACGGTGAGCGCCAGACCGCGAAGTGCGTTTTGGCTCGGTCTCGCGCCACCGCACACCCAGACCAATAAACGTGGCATTCTGATACACAATCGGTAATAAATCCGCTGAACCGATTAGAATCCGGGCCGAGGAGACGCATTGGACGTATCGATCGTTATTAGCACCTATAACCGATGCGAGCTTCTAGCGGAGGCTTTGCGGGCGCTGTTTTCGCAAAGCGATGCGCCCCTGGACTTTGAGGTGATTGTTGTAGACAATAATTCCTCCGATCAAACCCGCCACCTGGTCGAATCCCTGGCAGCACAGAACCCCGAAAAACTGAAGTATTTTTTTGAAGCCAAGCAGGGATTGTCCTACGGTCGCAATCGGGGAATCGCGAATGCCAAAGCTTCCATCATAGCCTTTACCGATGATGATGTTCGCGTCGCTCGGGACTGGATTCGCCAGATTAAGAACGGCTTTGAGGCCAATCCCGAGATTGACTTTCTGGGAGGTAAAGTGGTGCCACGATGGCACACGGCGCCGCCCTCCTGGCTGACTCCAGCAAACTGGGCGCCCCTGGCTCTGCTGGATTACGGCGACGAGCCGTTCTTTGTCGATTCCCGCAAACAGCTCTGCTTGATTGGGGCAAATTTTGCTTTCCGACGGCGAGCGTTTGAAAAGGTGGGGCTGTTCAAGACTGAGTTCCAGCGCGTCAAGAACGGGATTGGTTCCCTGGAGGATCACGAGCTGCTGTTGCGCTTGTGGGGCGCAGACAGCAGCGGTCTCTACTTACCGGCGCTTGTGGTCACGGCGGAAATTGAACCGGAGCGGCTGGAAAAGCAGTATCACCGCAAATGGCACGCCGGCCACGGCCGCTTCTACGCTGCCCTGCGCTCAGACGAAGTAGAGAGAACCAAGATCGGCAGAATTTTCGGTGTGCCCGCCCATTTCTACCGGAGCGCGTTCCAGCACGCTTGGGGATGGACGCTCGCGAGTATCCGGAACCCGGACCTGGCTTTTGCCCATGAGATGCAACTGCGCCACTTCGGCGGCTTTTTGCGGCAGCGTTGGCGAGATTTCTTCGCCGGGCAGACATCGAGCGGGCCGATTACCGCTAAACCGAAGCCGCGCGATTAGGTATCGGTCGGCTTATAAAAGTGTTTCCCAAAGAAAAACCCAACTAGATCCACAATCTTGAGTTGGTCGGCGAACATTCCGGCGGGATCTGTTTTGCGGCTCGCCCATCGCGTGAGCAGGCGCACCGACCCTCGTGCCGCGCTTCCGAAAAGATGCCGCGGAATGCCAAGCAGATAGGGCGTTGGCTGGGGATGGCTGCGATCCAAGTATCCGGAGGATACGCCGCGCCACAAGTGCCAGGAGCGAAAATAGCGTTTCGTCAGCCGATCGGGATGAATATAGTGGTAAATAATCAGATCAGGGACATAGATTCCTTTTGCTCCCGCCGCCAGCAGACGCCGAAACATCTCGCTATCTTCGTCTGCCAACGGGCGCTTCCCCTTGCGGCCCAAGTCGGTCGAATACAGGCCGACTTTTTCGAGCACGGCTCGCGAGACGACAGCGTTTCCGCCCATCAACAACGCCTCGCTTGTTCCATAAACGTGCTGCGAGCCCGCGTCTACCACACCGATCACTCCAACTTGACTGGGCGGCAGCCAAGCAGGCGGACTCGAAACCCAATTGGGCTTACAGGGACCGCCAATGAAATCCACATCGCCGCTGGAAAACATTTCGTAGACGCGACGAAACCAGGATTGATCGACCTGTTCATCGTCATCGATCATCCCCACAAGATCGCCACTGGTGGACGTAATGCCTGCGTTCAAAGCATGCGATCTTCCCTGCTTCTTCTCAAAGACGTAGTGCAGCCGCCCGCCAAAATTTGGCTGATAAGCTGCCACCGTTTCGCGTGTGGGATCGCTCGAGTTGTTGTCCACCACAGTTACGGACACGGTTAAATGGCGGGGAACTTCCGCGGCCAGCAAGCTATCGAGCGTGACCTTTAGAAGTTGGCGCCGATTGTAGGTCGGCAGAATGACGTCCAATCGCATGCTGAGCTACCTGTTTCCCGACATCAGTCCCGCGAGCCGCGACCGGCGGATGAGTCTTCGAAGCAGAGAACACAATATAACCCGGTTTCGGGTTTTTGCAACGGTTGGACACGAGCCAGCTGAACACGAAACAGGATCGAAGGCGGCCTGGCGGAGACGCACCTTCGCAATCTACGCATAACCCTCCGCATAACGCTACCTCGCAGCGGCGCTTTTGCGGAAGAACGAACTGCTACAATTCTTGGCGCCACGCCTTCCATTCGAAGGCCGAACGAGAATGCCAAGCGGCGAATATTGACTCCGACCAAAATGATCTTTCCCCCAGGAGGACCATGCCATCTTCGTTTGAGGTGACCATTCGCGCGCGCACAGGTT
>CAZILJ010000214.1:0-2049 GCA_964539915.1 uncultured Acidobacteriaceae bacterium
ATCTTGAGCAGCGTAGCGAAATCTACCCGTTCCACACCCGCGGCGCTCGTGATGGACTCTGAAACATATGGATCGTAGGCCACCACTTTGATGCCGAACGCCTTTGCCTTGGGCGCAACCAACTGAGGAATTCTCCCAAAACCAACCAGGCCCAGCACCGTTCCCCGCAAGCGATGAATGGGCACCACTGCCGGCATCCCCCACCGCCCTGTGTGAACCAGCGAATTCGCCAACGGAATCTTGCGGACCAGCGCCAGGAGCAAGGCCATGGTGTGATCGGAAACCTCGTCCACGCAATAGTCAGGAACTCTGGTGACCACAATCCCTGCCTCGGTGGCGGCCGCAATATCCACGTTGTCCACCCCAATTCCGAAGCGCGCGATGATGCGGCAGCGTGTCATTTGCCGGATCATCTCCGCCGTGATCTTGGCGTAGGTGACCAGCACAGCGTCGGCCCGCTGGGCCAGTTGCACAATAGCCTCAGGCGTGGGCTCTGCTGCAAGACTCAGGTCGGCACCAATCTTCGACAGCAGCCATCGAGTCGGGTCGAGATTTGGAAACACGGAGTCCGCGACAATGACCAGCAATTGCCCCATGGCTAAGATCTCATTGCTTCTTCCATGTGCTCCATTAGCGTGAACACCACCGGACCTTGGCCGGACACCAGAACATTTTCCTCCAGCCTCGTGGTCTGCTGAAGGCCGGGATGTCCCGCGAAAGTCTCGATGGCGAAATACATGTTTTCTTTTATCTCGGCCGGATACTTGAGCGAATACGCACGCGAAATCCACATACCCTCATAGAGAGTCAGGCCGATGCTGTGGGCAAACTGCTGCAGGGTGACAGTCCCATATTTGTCATCGTCATATTTAGGAAATGCGGCGGCGATATCGGCAGTGGTGTTGCCCGGGCGCAGCTTTTCCAGCCCCGCATACATGGAGTCGTAGACTTCTCGGTACAGGTCGATTTCCTGCTGGTTCATCTTGGCGGCGCACTTGAAGCAGCGCACAAAGTCGATGAAATACCCCGAGGGCCCGACCGCATTGATGTCGACAATCACCAGATCACCTTGGCGAATGATCTTGTCGGTCGCCCAGCGCCGGTACGGACTGGTATTCCCCCCGGACGCCACGATGATGTCGTAAATGATTTCGCACCCGCGCTCGAGCATAAACTCGTGCACCTTGGCCTCGATCTCACGTTCGCGCACGCCCGGCTTAAGCCACTCGTGCTTGATCCGCCACATGGCGGCGTCCCCGATGCTGGATGCCTGTTTTAACAATTCGATCTCGTCGCGAGTCTTAATCACGCGTGCCGCGGACACAGCCGGCCATGCGTCGGTGATGTTGAGGCCGCACTCCTGGAACGCCTTGAGCGCTGGCCAATCGAAGTTGTCGATGCCGATTTTTTCCTTGCGCAGGCCGTGGGTCTCGAGAACATCGACGATACTTTGTGCCATTCTGCCGGCCATGACAGGAACCGCACCCTCCGCCCATTGCCATGTGATCGCCGGCTGAATGCGGTCTTCCATCCACGGCAGATCAATCTCCGCGCAGTGTAGGTCTGATCCTGCGGTCTCGAAAAGCACCGGCTCGCCGCCGTTCGGCACCACGGCGTAGCGGATATTGATGTTGTATTTCCAATTGCCCTGATAGGAAGCCGTGACATAGCGAATGTTTGCGCCCGCAAACAAAACGAGAGCGCCGAGGTCACGAGCCGTCATCTGATCCTTCAGGCGCTGCAGACGGTCTTTGCGCAAACGGTCAAAGTCCACACGATATTGCCAATCCGCACCCGTCTGGCTGTAGACCCGGCGTGGATCCCACTCATGCGGTTTGCCGATGAACCTCGTATCCATGGCCAACCCCCGTTTCGGTATCCGTCCGGTAAAAACCGAACAAGTTCATAAAACAGTTAGGTCACTATACATCCGTCTGCGGGTATCAGTCCAGAAGCAGGGCGTCGATCGAATCGCAGTTCGCCCACGCGGCATGCGATCTGGTCGCCGGCCTTGAGCCAGACTTGCCGGTCTTTGGGGTAGCCAAGGAT
>CAZILJ010000215.1:0-8667 GCA_964539915.1 uncultured Acidobacteriaceae bacterium
CTCTCTGAAACATTTGCATGACCTGCTCTTTCAGCTCTGCGTCGAGACGGCCATGCAGCAGTCCCACTTTCAGATCGGCGAAAACCCGGCTGCTGAGTTCGCGGTACATTTTGATGGCGGCCTTAAGTTCACTCTCTTCGTTTTCGGCGATCACCGGGTAGACCACGTAGGCCTGGTGCCCGGCAGCCACTTGCTTGCGAACGAAGTCCCATACTTTCGGCGACTCGTCGTCGCTGACGCAACGGGTAACGATTGGCGTGCGGCCGGGCGGAAGTTCGTCGAGCACGCTCAGATCGAGGTCGCCATAAAGGGTGAGGGCGAGCGTACGCGGGATCGGAGTCGCGGTCATCACCAGAACGTCCGGCTCGGCAGGCGTCGCTTTAGCGCCATTGCCCTCGGATTCGACCGACTTCTTCATCAGCTTCAGTCGCTGCAGCACTCCAAAGCGATGCTGTTCGTCGACGATGACGAGTCCCAGTTTGGCGAACTCTACTTTTTCCTCCAGCAGCGCATGGGTACCAATGACGAGCTGCGCATTGCCCTGAGAAATGTGGCGACGCACTTCGCGCTTGCGGTCGGCTTCGAGTGACCCGGTCAGCAGAACGATGCGGTAGCCGGCATCTTCCAGAATCCGCCGGGCGGAGAAATAATGTTGCTGGGCAAGGATTTCGGTGGGCGCCATCAGCGCTACCTGGCAGCCGTTCTCGATCGCGATAATCGCCGCCTCGAATCCCACAATGGTCTTGCCCGACCCGACGTCCCCCTGGAGCAAACGCCGCATGGGGTATGGTTTCTCCATGTCCGCGGCGATTTCCTTGAGCACCCGCTTCTGGGCGGTGGTGGGGTGAAACGGCAGAATCTTTTTAATGGCCGCCCTGGCTTGATCGTCCAGCCGGAATGCAATTCCGGTCTGTGATTTCTGCTGGCGGCGCTTCAACTCCAGTCCCAGTTCCACAAAAAACAGTTCGTCAAAAATCATTCGAATGTGGGCGGCTGTGCGGGAAGACTGCAAGGCATCGAAGCTTTCGCCGGGCTCAGGCCAATGCACATTCCACAGAGCGGCGCGCGGCGAAATCAACCCCAGATGGCCGCGGACCGCGGCGGGGATCGGTTCCGGCAGATCGGGTGTCAAACTATCCAACGCAGTTCGGATAATGCGCCGAAACCAGCGCGGGGTGAGCCGCCCGATCGCTTCATAGATAGGGACGATGCGGCCAATTTCGAGCGACTCGGCGGCTTTCTTTTCCGCGCCGTTGTCGCCGTCCCCTGAATCGGCAAGAATTTCGAACTGTGGCTGAACGATCTGGAGCTCATGGCTCCGTTGGTCTTCTTCGACCTTGCCGTACAGGGCGATCATCTGCCCGGGAATAAACTTATCCTTCAGATACGTTCCATGAAACCAAAGGCAGCGTAGCCGCGCCCGCCCTTGCCCAACGGTGAGCTGGAAAATCGGCATGCTCCGCGTACGGAAGAGGCCGGAACTGCGCACTTCGCCCACTATCGTGGCCATCTCACCGGCGCGCAGTTCAGAAATACCGCGCGGGTTCAGGCGGTCTTCATAGCGAAAAGGCAGATAATGGAGCAGGTCGCCGACGGTGTGAATTCCCTTGGCGGCCAGAGCTTCCCCGATGCGCGGACCAACGCCCTTTACATATTGGACTGGGGTGGAAAGTTCGAGCATGCCAGGGTTCCGTGGATGTCGCAAAAGAATGGTAGCAGGAGCGGAAGGCTGCCGCTCGCGCGCTCCGCCAGACAAAGGCCGCGAGAAACGCGGCTCGGAAAACTCCTATCTTGTCGAAACTCCCGGAGAGTCGCGGTGTCTAAACAAACGGTGCTCTACAATTTTCTTCAGGCTTTGATCGCAATCATATTGGGCAACCTGGTCTATTTCGCGCTGGTTCCGTCGTTGCCGCCGGTGGCGCGGCACCGGCCGTCGCAGATCGACTTGGGGATGGTCCTGGACTTCTGGTTCTGCCTGGTGGCTTACGGACTGATCCGCACCGCGAGAAAGTGGCGGTAGCGTAGCGGCTTTGGTTCTAGCCTGGCTTGGACGTTACTTTCGGAACCTCGGTAACTCGCCCCTCCGGCCGTACAATTCCTTCACCTATGCCGAAAATAGCGGTCCTGTACGACGCGGGCCAGGCGGTGCTCTCCACCTTCGACTTAGACGAGGTGCTGCAGAGAATTCTGGCGATCGCGCGGGACTATTTTCACCTGCCGAACGTGGCCATCCTCCTGCTCGACAAAGATGCCCAGCAGTTGTGCGTTCGTTCGCAGATCGGCTGGGATGCGGGCAAGGACAAGACTGTTTTTGGATGCCACGAAGGGATCACCGGCGCAGCGGTCCTGAAGAAACAACCGGTCTACGCTCCTGACGTGAGCCAGGATTCGCGCTACATCTGCGCGGCGCAGTCCACGCGCTCGGAACTGGCCGTACCGCTGATGGTGCGCGAAGAGGTTGTAGGGGTCCTCGACTGTCAAAGCGACCGTCTCGATCACTTCGACCAGGAAACGATCGAGCTGCTGACTCTGTTTTCCACGCAGGCCTCCATCGCCATACAGAATGCGCGCTTGTATTCACTGGAACGGCAGCGTGCGCGGCAGTTGGAAGCCATCAATACGATCGCGCAACAAAGCACAGCCGTCATGGATCTGGAAGAACTGCTGGTTCGCGTGTGCTCCGTGATTCAGAAAGCATTTCAGGTGTCGCACGTATCGCTGCTTCTGCGCGACGAAGGCGACCTCGTGATGCGGGCACATCACGGGACGCTCAGCCTGTGCACTCCGCCGAGCGGACGTTTTCCGGCCACCCAGGAGCCTTGGTCGCGTGTGTTCTCAACCAGCGCCGCGGTCATCGAGAAGGACCTAAGCGGCATGCCTGAGCACGTGCGGCTTTTCCGGGAATCGGCTTCACGAATGAGCATCCCGCTGATTTCCTTTGGGCAGACCCTCGGGGTGCTCACACTGCACAGCTCAGAGCGCAATGCGTTTCGCGAGAGCGAACTGCAATCGCTCGAATCAGTCGCCGACATCTGTGCGAATTCCATTCAGAATGCCAATTACATCGAGCGGGTCAAACAACTGGCGTACCTGGACGGACTGACCGGCATTTTCAACCGGCGTTTTTTCGAGCTGAGGATTATGGAAGAAATTGAGCGCGCCCGACGCTATGGAACCGGCATGGGTGTCATTATGGCGGATATCGATCAGTTCAAGCGCCTGAACGACGAATTCGGACACCTGCTGGGCGACGAAGTGCTGCGGCAAGTCTCCTCGCTGTTCCATCAGCAATTGCGCAAGGTTGATGTGGTGTGCCGCTACGGGGGAGAAGAATTCGCGATCTTACTGACCCAGATAAATGCTCAGCAGGCGATCGCGATCGCCGAAAAACTGCGACGAATGGTGGAGAGCTATCAGTTCCCGGGAGTACCGAGAACCATCACGATCAGTGCTGGAGTCGCCGTTTTTCCCGCTCATGGCACGACCCGGGATGAAATGGTGCAGGCGGCCGACACCGGACTGTATGCTGCCAAGCAGGCGGGACGGAACCGCATTTGCGTTGCCTACCGCCTTGCCCTGAGTACCGCAAGTGCCCAGTAGCGCGCAGCGCTGGCGTTCTGCTAAATGTCGAGCGAGTTGTGCAGGGCCATAGTTCGGCGCATTGCGCGCCGCATCTGATCCAACTTCATTCTCAATTCATGCTCTTGTTTTCGGAACTGTTCCCGCTCCTTCAAAGCCTCTTCACGAATCTTCTTTTGCTGGTCGCACGAGCTCTTGCGAAGTTCGTTCGTGGATCTCCGGTAGTTTTCGGCGGCCAGTTCCATCTGGGGACGAAGTCTTGCGATCTCGTTCCTCAGATCTCCAACTTCGAGCAGCGAGTCTGCGTCGATTACCGAGTCCGAGGATTCTTCCTGAATCAGATCGCCAGATTCTTTACGGTCGGGCAGAGAGAGATTTAGATTCTGCTCTCTTTTGTCGCGGACCACGCCCACGCTGACCGCCGCTCCGTTGCGTGAACGCACCGCATGGCTGAAATCGCCGGTGTCATGCACGGGCTCGTCGTTGACCTTCACAATTACGTCGCCGGCGCGAAATCCGGCTTTTTCCGCACGGCTGCCTTTCTCGACAGCACGCACCAGCACTCCATCGCCATTTTTCACGCCGAAGAACTCGCCCAACTGCGGGGTAATGTTTTCCACCGTCAAGCCGCTCCGCGCCGAGGAGGTTACGACCACCATATTCATCGAAGGAATGTCGATGTCCGGAATATGAATCTCGGGAATATTGACGTGGAAGTCCTTCATGCTTGGGCCCATGGAAAACTCTTTGTGCTTGTCGGCGAGTTGGACCCTCACCGTCATGGGCTCTCCGGCGCGGCTCAAGCCGAACGTCACCAAGCGGCCAGGCGGCATCTCATGGATCATGCGCCGCAACTGGGCCCCGCTCTCGATTGACGTGCCGTTCATGGTCAAAATAACGTCGTGCTCTTTGATGCCCGCCTTACCGGCGGGAGCGTCCTGGTCGACCATCGTCACCTCAACGCCCTTTTCATCTTTCAACTTCAAGGCGCTCAGGCGTTCGGTCGTCACATCGCTGATGTCGACACCGAGATAAGCGCTGGTCCCACTGTCTTCGTTGTAAAACGCGAAAGGCTGCTCCGATGAATCCAGAGACCAACTCTCGGCTGCATACGAAAGGCTGAGAAGCAACGGCAATGACACGATGCTTGCCACAATGTGTTTGCGCATGCTCATTCCCTCAATCATCTGTTTCGTTGACCAGCAACTTGCGGCTGCGGGCCCCTTTCAATGGCTGGCGCGTTTGAAGCAAATGTCGCCACTGGAGGTGTGCACCTTCAACATAGGGCCGCCGCCATTCAACTTGCCCTCCGCCGTGAGCGTCTTCGGACCCCATTTGTCGCCTTCGCTGGCGATGCGGATATCCGAAAAATCGGAAGTGATGTGGTGCCCGTTGCCCATATCCACACTGGCGCGGACATTGATGGCCACGTCGTTGGCAATATAGACAGTAATGTCGCCCGCGCTCGTTTCCAGATCGGAATTATTGCGTTCCCCGCCCGTATTCACCAGCTTTACGGTGATTCCACCCGCGCCGGTTTCAGCTCGCGCCGAAGGTACGCCATAGAGCTCGATGCCGCCGCCGCCTGTCTCCGCGTGCACATGTCCTTTGGCTGAAGTCAGGCGGATGCTCCCGCCTCCGGTCTCGATCTCCGCCGGTCCGCCGACATCACTCAGGTCCACACTGCCCCCGCCGGTAGAAACCTTCACCTTCCCGTTGCACTGGCGTACCTGGACACTGCCTCCACCCGTCTCAATGATCGCGCCCTGTGCCCCGGCCTGGATATCGACGCTGCCTCCGCCCGTTTCGGCTACAACCTTGCCATTGGCATGCCGAACCTCGATCGGACCGCCGCCTGTGCGCAGGCCAAGATCGCCGCTGACGGTGCCTATATCAATCGAACCGCCCCCGGTTTCGGCACTCGCTCCGCCGGCAATGTCATCCAGCTTCATGCTGCCGCCACCACTTTCTGCTTCCACGCGGCCCGCCAGTCCCGAAGCATCAACGTTGCCACCCGCCGTTTCGAGTTTGACGAGCGCCATCTCGCGGGGAACCGTCACCGAGAAATCTCCCGAAAAGTGGCGCGGCCGTCTGCCGCCTTGCCAGTCCCCGACGATCCAGGCCGTGTCGCCTTTCACGTACGCGGTGACTTTGTACTGCTCAAACTGGCGGCGGGCATCCTGCTCTGAAGAATTGCCGAAATGAGTATGAACGACGTAATTGATGCCTTGCTGCTGCCCGCCGCGGACGACTACGGAGCCCATGTCGACTTTCACTCTCAGGTTCTTGACTGCAGCAAGAGAACCGTTGATCTCCTGACTCCAGACTCCGCCTTCGCGGGACACGTGTGTTTCCTGCGCTACGGCCAGCGGCGCAAGCAGGGCAAGCAAACTGGCCAGCCCGACGATTGGTAGCGTGCGTTTCAAAATAGCCCCTCAATTCTCGCGATACATCCGCGAACTTTCTTCTTCGATCGGTACTGCTAATCAATTTCCGGCAACTGGGCCAGCAAGGTGCGAGCCTGCGACTTGATATACGTGCTCTGATCTTTCGAAGCCAGCGCCATCAGTACGCCGCGAACACTGCCGTCGGCCTTCACCGGTTCGATCAGCCGCAGCGCTTCAATGCGTACTCCGGAATTGGTATCGTTCACCAGCGCCCGTAGCACAGCGTCGCGGACGTTGGTGTCGTTCTTCACGTAATTTCCCAGCGCGTCCAGCGATTTCAGCCGCACTCCCGGATTCGTATCATTCTGCAGCGTATACATCAGCGCTTCGCGCACCTGCATGTCTCCGGTACTCTTCGACAGCAGGTCGACCGAGTCAACCCGTACGCCGGTGTTGTAGTTGTTGCGGGCCGCGTAGAGCAGCAACTGCTGGATCTTGTCGTCGTTCAGCGATCCCTGGGCCTCCTGCGTCGACAAGGTGTTGTATTTGATGCTGATTTGATTTGTGCCCGGCTGTTGCACGATAGAACTGATACCGGTAATGGAAGCCTCGGTGGGAACTGCCGATATGTTTGGGTTTTGAATCTCTGCGACATTCGTCGGACGCGATCCGTAAAACTTGTAAGTGGTTGTGACGCCGCCGGCAAAACCGAGAATCAGAATGGCCGACGCGAGAGCAGGCGAGAATCGAACTTGCCGCAGCCAGATCGCCGGATCAAACGCCAGGCGGTTCCAGACGCTGCCTTGTTTGGCCGTCTCCAGGGCTTCCTGCAGACGCATGCGGGAATCGGCCACAAGATTAGGCGTGGGATCCGGCGCGCGATCCTGAGCGAGCAGCGCGTGAAACTCCTGCTCCGCTTTCAGCTCGGCTGCGCAGTCGCCGCAGCGGGCCACGTGCTGCTCCAGTTCGTGGCGGGCGTCGTCCGCCAACTCGCTATAAACCTGGAGCACGATATTTTCTCGAACCCATTCACACTTCATAAGCTTTTACCTCTCTCCAGCAGCCAGGCTTAGCGCCTGCCGGACAGCCGAGCACGGCCGTCCCTGCATTTTTTTTTGCTTACCGCATATCCGCCAGCGCCCCGCGTAGTTTCTGCGTGGCGCGGAAGAGGGTATTCTTCGCGGTCTCTTCCGTGGTCTGCAAAATCTCCCCCACGGTACGCAACTTCAATCCGTGGTAATGCTTCAACTCAAACACCATGCGCTCGCGCGGCGTAAGCTTCTCTAGCGCCCCGGAGATGCGCGCTCCCAACTGCCGTCGCATCAGATCGCGCTCCGGATTCGCCCCTGCCCGCCCGTCGGGAACCTGGTCAAGCAGATCGTACTCGCCGCCTGACGAATCCTTGGCGACCGGAGCGTCCTCTTTGCGCACGCTTCTCTTGCGCAAGTGATCGAGGCACAGATTCGTCACAATCCGGTAGATCCATGTGTAGAAGGAACACTCGAAGCGGAAACTCCCAATGTTCTTGTAAGCCTTGAGAAAGGCGTCCTGGTAGACGTCCTGGGCATCCTGCTCAGTTCCGGTGAGATGGAGAGCCAGGCGCAACACCGACTGGTCGTAGTGACGAACGAGTTCCTCGAAGGCAGCGCGGCTTCCGCGCTGAGCCTCCCGAATCAACATCGTGTCATCTATGCGGCGTTCTTGCCCAGCCATGCGGCCCCGCGTGGGGTCCTGGTTTCGGTCGGCTCTGTCTACTCTCTCACTCTTCGTCTTCGAGTGGGCCAATCCGCCAATCGCAAGTGTCACACTACATGCATCGGCCGGCATTTCTATTGTGTCCTCTACGTGCCCGGTATTTATGCCGTATCCGGGCTTGCACAGGAATAGACGAGTCGTCGGCGAAACCGTGAGCAGAAATTATAGGCTCTACCTAGAATTTTTGGAGGGTCTAGGTGACTCTGGAGCAAAGATTTAGAGGGAAACAGAACAATTGAGAGCAGCGCGCAATGTTGGTTTGGCAGGGAAAGTGCCCTGTTCGTGGGGCAGCCCCCGGGGGTCCCCCCAAAAAGCGCTAACTTGAGCAAAATTCATGTGTAAGCGCATCACTCTCTCCGGTGGGGATCCAACTTTCCGCATGCCGACGAGGGCCCCGTTACTTTCCGGGTTGCCGGTACCGGACCCAAAGCGCGAAGTTCGCCCGTCTAGGATCCGGAAGCAGTCTTGATCGCAGGGGCGTGTCGTGCAGCCTAAAGCTGTAGCATGCTTGCCAAGCGCAAGCTTGTTTGGAATTCTTGGGGTCCACGGTTTCCGGGAGTGCAAAGCTGCCGCATGGCAACAATCCTCAGCAATCCTCGAGCCGGGACACCGGCGCATCGCTACTCTGTTGGTGACCTGCAGTTATTTTCATGTGTTTGGAGTCGACCGCCCTCTGCTGGGCCGCTTTCTGACTCCGCACGAATGCGACCGCGGCACTGCCGCCCAGGTAGCGGTACTCAGTGAGCCGTTCTGGAAGACTCAGTTCGGCGCGGACCCGCATATCGTGGGAGGGACGATTCACTTGAATGGTTTGCCCTTTACCGTGATCGGCATTGTGCCCTCGGACGCCGCGAATTTCCTCTCGGGCGGAGTCTTCATTCCATAGACGCTGCAGCCGGTACTCGATCGCGGCGGCAACCTGTTGGCAAGCCCCGACTCGCCCTGG
>CAZILJ010000216.1:0-5159 GCA_964539915.1 uncultured Acidobacteriaceae bacterium
ATGAAAATATTCCGCGGTATGCCTGTCATAACTCACGTAGCCAGCAAACGCCGCCAGCATGTTCTCGACGTCCCCCTTGAATCCGCGAAAGGTTTCGACAGCCGCCGCATGCTCGCCCTTGCTCACGTCGAGAGCGCCGCCTGCAGGCAACCAGGCGCGAACCGCCGCCGCCGTCGCTCCGAGGCATGCGCGCTTCGGTTCCACGCGAGTGTCACCCGACAAACCGTAAACGCTGCCCATCTCAAACAGCCTCGCCTCGGCCACGTCGCGATTCAAATTCCACGCCAGCATATCAAGCATACCCGGCGCCAGCGATGTCCGCATCACTGACGCTTCCTCGCTCAGCGGATTCTCTAGTTCCAGCACCCGGGCCGAATTCGACACTCCGGCTGAAAAAGAGTTCGGCACTTCTCCTGAAGCCGAGTTCGCCGCGCCATCTGAAATCGATTTTGGGTGGTGCAGCGCTTTCAGCGCTGCGGTATCGCCGTCAGCCTCCCTCGCGGCTTCAGCCGCCGAGGTTTCATTCCCCGCCCAGACGGACGACTCAAACCTCTCCGCATCGTCGTGCGAAATAAACGACAGCGACAGAGCCTCGTTGTATCCCAGGGCAAGTGCTCTCTGGCGAAAAGTCGCATCCATCGCAGCGTGCGGCAACTCCACCACTGCGCCGCTATAGGCGGGCAGCGTGTTCTCAAACTTGTCATACCCGTGCAGCCGCGCGATCTCTTCGATCACATCGATTTCGCGCTCCACATCCAAACGCCAACTCGGAATATGGACGCGAAACTGCTCATCGTCCTGCCCCTCAGGAATCAGTGCAAAACCAAGCCGCTTCAGCAACCGAAAGATCTGCCCCCAGTCGAGACTCCCGCCCAGAATGCGCCGCACCTCCGCGACACGCAGCACAATCGGAGCCTGATCCATCCTCTTCGAAACGACGTCGATCACGTCGCCAACCAGTTCACCGCCGCCAGACTCCAAAATCATCTTGGCCACGAGATCGCAAGACAGAACCGTCGATTCAAAGTCTGCCCCGCGCTCAAAGCGGTGCGAAGCATCGGTATGCAACCCATGCCGCCGCGACATCTTCCGCACAATCCCCGGATCCCACCAAGCCGACTCGATCGCGACATTCCGAGTCTTCTCCGTAATCATCGTGTCGTACCCGCCCATCACTCCAGCCAATCCAACAGGTTTTTTCGCGTCGCAAACAACCAGATCTTCCGAAGTTAACTTGCGCTCGACGCCATCCAGCGTTTTCAGAATCTCGCCATCCCGAGCCTTCCGAACCACAATCCGCCCGCCCTCGAGCAGATCCATATCGAAAACGTGCGTAGGCTTACCAATCTCCCATAGAACATAATTGGTAGCGTCGACAGCATTCGAAATAGGCCGCTGATCCAGCAGTTGCAACCGGTGCGCAACATTCGCAGGCGAAGCCTGAATGCGAGTCCCCCGAAGAACCCGCGCCGAAAACCGCGGACAAAGCGACGGCTCCTTGACAACAATCGGGAAGGGCGCATCGTGAGAAGACCCGGACGGGAAGGGCACGATTTCAGTCGTGCCCTTAGAAGCAGCAGAAGAAGCAGCTTTAGCCGCTAAGGCTGAAAGCTGAGAGCTGACAGCTGACAGCTGCTTCAGCGCCAAATCATAAATCGCCGCCGCCTCTCGCGCGACGCCGTAGTGATTCATCGCGTCAGGCCGGTTCGTCCCGATCTCCATCTCAAACACAGTATCCGCGCCGGTCCCGCTGATCCCCTCAACCGAGATCCCAACGTTTGTCAAATCCTCAGCCAGCCGCCGGTCATCGACGGAGAGGTCAACAAACTCGCGAATCCATTGTGAAGAGAGTTTCATGACAATCAGCTGTTAGCCTTTAGGCTCCTGCGGTGTCCGGTAAGTAACCGCACTATCGTTCCGCCCCGTTCTTTTTGCCTGTTCATTCCCAATGTGCATAAACGCATTCCACTGGTTCACCCACACAGTGACCATCGATCTTCAATTTCGATGAAATGCGAAATGCATATCGCGCATCGGGAGGCTCCATCACGAAAGAGATCAGCCCCGTGATCTCAAGGCAACCGCTCTTGTACGCTTCCCGCCGTTCCGGAGGATCGTCCATGTGGCCGACCCACACCGCAAGTGCGAACGTCACTTTGCGGTGTTCATAAGCAACCGCTGAGCGCGCTGCACCTCAGCATCGTGCAGTCCCTGCGGCGGCGTATTCTCCAATTCCTCAAGAGTCATTGGTGATGCCTTGGCTCGAAGCTAGGAACTGGAAGCTAAAAGCTTTTTACCCAAACTGCCGCAAAAACCTCACATCCCCTTGAAAAAACAACTGAATATCATCCACCCCATACTTCAGTAGAGCCAACCGGTCCACGCCCATGCCAAAGGCAAATCCCGAAACCTTCTTCGGGTCATACCCATTGTCCTTCACAAACTCAAACACATTCGGATCGACCATCCCGCACCCCAGAACCTCAATCCATCCTGTCTGTTTGCAAGGACGGCACGGATCCGCCCCGCGCTTCCCGCTCCCGCCGCAGATGAAGCACGTCACATAAAGTTCCGCGCTAGGCTCCGTAAAGGGAAAGAAGGAAGGCCTGAAATGCGTCTTCACCGACGACCCAAACAGCGCCTTCATGGCATGATCGAGCGTCCCCTTCAAATCCCCAAACGTAATGTTGGTATCGACCGCGAGCCCTTCAATCTGGTGAAACATCGGCGAGTGGCTCGCGTCCGGGGGATCGTTGCGATGCACCGTCCCCGGGATCACAATCCGAATCGGCGGCCGCATTTTCTCCATCGTCCGAATCTGCACTGGAGAGGTGTGAGTGCGCAGCAGCAACCGCTCGCGCTGCGGCTTCTCCTGCTGCCCCGCGATGAACAGAGTATCCTGCGTATCCCGCGCCGGATGGTTCGGAGGAAAGTTTAGCGCCTCGAAATTGTAGTAATCGGTTTCGACAACCGGGCCCTCGGCAACGGAATAACCCAGCTTCTGAAACACATCGACGATCTCACGCCAGGTCCGCATTACCGGATGCTCCGCCCCGATCGGTCGCCGCACCCCGGGCAGAGTGATGTCCACTCGCCCCGCCGCGTCCGTCGCAGCCGAAGCGCCAGCTACGTGCGCACCCTCCACCAGTTCCCGAATCCGCGCCTTCAACTCATTCACGCGAATCCCAGCCTCGCGCTTCGCCTCTTTCGGCGCTCCCTTCAACCACATCTCATTAATCTGTGTGAGAATTCCGTTCTTTCGCGCGAGCCAGCGATCGCGAAACGCCTTGAGCTCCGCATCACCGCGAACCTCGCCAGCTTCGCTCGCACACGCACCAACGCACTCGCCCACAGCCTTCTCCAAAGCCGAAGTCGAATAATCGGTAAGTTTAGAAACGCTATATGCCACGTTGTTCCGCTTGCAGATGAGTATCGTAGCGATTAACTCTTTGTCATTCCGAGCGAAGTCGAGGAACCTGCCGTTCGCCGCCGTCACGGCAAAGGCCGCTATCGACTCGGCACGGGTGCCTTATCCTAGCCGCGTTCTTTGCGGCTAGGATGGGGATTTTGACTCTTGGCAACAAATTCAAAATCTTGTAAGCGAAGAAGAGCGATGCGACCGAATCGGCTTCTGGGATCTGATAGCTAACAGCTGACAACTTCCTAAGCCAGCGCGCCCTTGGCCTGCGTCACCAGATTGGCAAAGCCCGCCGGATCTTTCACCGCCAGGTCCGCCAGAATCTTGCGGTCAAGTTCGATCCCAGCCAGCTTCAACCCGTGAATGAACTGGTTATAGCTCATCCCGTTCAGCTTTGCAGCCGCTCCGATGCGCACGATCCAGAGCGAACGAAACTGCCGCTTGCGTTGCTTGCGGCCGGAGTAAGCAAACTTCAGCCCGCGCTCCACCGCTTCTTTCGCCGAGCGGTAGAGCTTCGACTTAGTGAGGAAATAACCGCTCGCGCGGTCAAGTATTTTCTTGCGTTTGGCGCGGCGTTTGGTCCCGCGTTTTACACGAGGCATGATGTTCTCCTTATTTTACCTTCGTTTTTTGGCGGCTGGAGGTAAGGACGATTCGCCAAGGCGGCGTCTGGCAACCTCTTCACACACCCGGGCCGATGTTCCGGCCCTCACCGCGGGCATCAAACCCGCGTCCCCTCCGTGCGCCTCAGTGTCCTCTGTGGTCAGTTTGGTTTTTCTTCCCAGAAGACAAGGACGCAGTGAGGATCAACTATTGGTACGGAATCATGCGCCTCACTTTGCGCTTGTCCCCGTCGCTCACCAGCGCGGGAGATCCCAGATTCCGTTTGCGTTTCTTGCTCTTCGACGTCAGGATGTGCCGCAGGTGCGATCGCCCCCGCTTTATCTTCCCCGTCCCGGTTACTTTGAAGCGCTTGGCAGCGCCCTTGTGCGTTTTCAGTTTCGGCATAGAAGTCCTCAAAAACAGCCGTCAGTTCTCGGCCGCTAGTTTCAAATTCCAATTCTCGCAGTAGCGTAGCCTACGAGGCGGGCTTAGCAACCTGCGGAGCAGGAGCGCCAGGCGCACTCTGCGCCGCGGCCTTATGCTTCTCCTTCTCTCGTTCCTTCTCCGTCTTCTTAGGTGCCAATATCGCATGCAAAGTATTTCCTTCTTGGCGGGGACGGAATTCTACGATGCTGTGCGGTTCTACGTCTTTGATGAGGCGCTCCAGGATCTGGCGGCCGAGGCCGGTTCGCGTCATTTCTCTTCCGCGGAAGAAAATGGTCGCCTTCACTTTGTCGCCTTCATCGAGAAAACGAAGCACATGATTCTTCTTGGTCTCGTAATCGTGGTCGTCCACATTGATGCGGAACTTGACCTCTTTTACGGTGATCGTTTTCTGGTGCTTCTTGGCTTCGCGCTCTTTTTTCTCCTGCTGGTAGAGATACTTCCCGTAGTCCATGATGCGGCACACGGGAGGCTGCGCGGTAGGCGAAATCTCAACCAGGTCCAGATTTTTCTCGCGGGCTTTCTTGAGCGCTTCATAAGGCGGCAGGATCCCAAGCTGCTGCCCCTCATCGTCAATCACGCGAATTTCGCGTGCCCGAATACGATCGTTGATGCGGATAAAACGCTTATCGATACAGTCCTCCAGTGCTCTAAGCGACTGAGAATAAAGAATTATAGCATGGGATACCGAGGG
>CAZILJ010000217.1:0-3777 GCA_964539915.1 uncultured Acidobacteriaceae bacterium
CGCATCCAGTCGGCCGGCGAGAGTTCTGCCGAATCCGCGGCCCCGACCCTGCGCCCCGCCGCTTCGTCCTGCGCCTCCCAGCTCAGGGTGTTGTCGTCGCGCCCATGCCGGAAGTGCAGAAAGCATCGCGCTGACATCAGAAAATCAAGCGCCGAATCGAGCTGCTTACGCACCGGAGCCCGCAACGAACTTGCGTCCGGCCAGTCGTGCAGTTTATCCATCGCCGAAATCAAAGCGAGCCAGCAGGCCACATTGCAGTCGCGCAATCCGCCGGGTGCCTCCTTCAGATTCGGTTCCAGGTGATAGAGCGTCATTCCATGCTTCGCATGACGCTCTCGCGTGACTTCCGCCAACCCCT
Source organism: uncultured Acidobacteriaceae bacterium (assembly GCA_964539915.1). Taxonomy (GTDB): domain Bacteria; phylum Acidobacteriota; class Terriglobia; order Terriglobales; family Acidobacteriaceae; genus Sulfotelmatobacter. The sequence continues at coordinate 359 of CAZILJ010000217.1, forward strand.
GGAGCAGAGCCTTGGATTCCCGCATCACTACTTTCGGAATGATCTTGTCATGAAGGCGCCGGAACAGGTCGGGATCGCCTGCGAGGTAGCGACAATCGAGAAGGGAAATGGTGAACTCGGTGTTGTTGGCGTCGTAGCGGTCGCACTCGCTCAACGTCCGCGTCGCCGGACTTAGCTTCAACCGCAGGTCCCACAATTCCTGCGAGAAGCGGCGAATGGAATCTTTGAAGGCTTGTTCCGCCGCCCGATCCCCGAACAGAAAAAGCAGATCAATATCGGAATAAGGAAATAGCCACCCCCGACCGAATCCACCGGTGGCCACGAGCGCGAAGTTGGCAGGTTTGGCTTGGTCGGGGGAAATGATGTCCCGCCAGAGCCGCGCAAGAATGTCTTCCACCAGCCGGGTGCGTTCGGCCACGGCCGCGCGACCGTCGCCGGAGGCCTCGAACTCCCGCTGGATGCGCGCCGATTCGTCGCTGAGAGAACCCCGTAGTTCGCTGATCAAGGAAGACGCTGCCATCATGAATGTATTTCACCCCAGTGACAACGGCCATTGGGGAGGGTCGATTCATCACTGCCTGTCAGATGCTTTCCCGGTCGCGTCCTCGGTAAAATTTATCGCATTACCCTCTGGAAACAGGCGCCCCCAAACTAGAGAGCTCCTTCGCCGCGCTCGTCATTGCGAATGCGGATTGCCTCATCCACCCGAGAAAGAAAAATCTTCCCGTCTCCAATCTTTCCGGTGCGCGCGGCTCCCAAAATGGCCTGTACAGCCTTTTCGACCATCGCATCGGCGAGCACCATTTCCAGCTTGGTCTTCGGAATCAGGTCCACGCTGTACTCCCGCCCACGGTAGACCTCGGTGTGACCTTTCTGTCGTCCGTGACCTCGTACTTCGATCACCGTCATGCCTTCAACGCCGATCTCTTGCAAAGCAGTTTTCACGGCTTCCAGCTTGGAGTTTTGAATGATTGCCTCGATCTTCGTCATAATGTCGTCAAGTCCTGTCTGCGTTCTTCACGCTGTCCGAGCGTGAGGATAGCCGAGAAGCGGCCTCGACCCTCTACGCCGACGCCTCCCAATAATATCCCTCTTCCCCGTGTTGGGAGAGATCCAGTCCCTGCACTTCTTCCTCCTCTGCAATTCGCAATCCGATGGTTACATCCACCAGCTTCAAGACCGCCAACCTCCCCGCAGTGCCCAGCGCCCACGCAATCGCCACGCCCGCCAACTGGTTCAGAAGCTGATGGGAGTTTCCTTCCAGGAGTCCGGAAGCTGAGACATTCCCTTGGGCATCCTTGAAAATCGGGGCAGGAGACACCGGCAATCAGACCGATGGCGAAGGCAGCCATCGGCTGCACAAAACCAGCCGCTGGCGTGATTGCCACCAAGCCCGCCACAGCTCCGGAGATTCCCCCCGTACGCTCGGCTTGCCGTTGCGAGTCCACTCCGCTCCCGTCCATCCCAAGGCTGCGGCCGCGGCTGCGAATTGGGTTGCCACAAAAGCGCTGGTCGCCAGGCTGCCAGCGGCGAATGCGCTTCCGGCGTTAACTCCAAACCATCCCACCCACAACATGCAGGCGCCGATGAAACTCAGCACCACGCTGTGCGGCGCAGAACCGTTGCCAGCCCCGCGATCAAACCACACTCCAACCTTTCCCTCCTTGCCGCGATTTTAGAATGCACCGCAATCCGAACCCGCCTCACTCTACCGTCCGCGGCACCCGCACGGAAATCGAAACTATTTATCGTGCCTATCAGGTTTTGTTATTGAATCGACTCAGAACTTGAACTGCAGGTCCAATTGCATCCGGCGTGGGGGCTGGGCCGCAACTGGCCTGCCGAAAAGAGGCGAGGATTGGGTTCCAATGTAAGTCACGTAGTTGGGGTGGTTCAGCACATTGAAAGAGTTCAGCGAGATCGAGAAAACCCGAGCTTCGTTCTTTGCTTTGGAGAGGGGGAAATCATGAGACAAATTGAGGTCGAGGTCGATCAATCCTGGGCCAGCCATGGTATTGCGCGGGATGCCAACAGGCCGGTCATTGAGGTTGCCATCGTGATTGTCATCGCCGCCCGTGGTGATGTTGACTGGCTTGCCTGAGTACAAGGATAACGCGACGCCGAGGGTAAAAAATCTTGAGGGTTGCGTGGAGGCCAGCAGGTCGAACTTATGCAGTCGGTCATTGTCGGCGCGCCCCCAGTCGGCCGCTGCGTCGTAGCTGTTGGCGGGAAAGAACGTGATGCCGCTGCTGTTGTTGTCGGTGCGGCTCAGCGTGTACTGGATCTGACCGGAGAAATACTTGCTGGGTTTACCGCGAAACGTAAGCTCCAGCGCGTTGCCTTTCAAATATCCCTCGGATTGCATCTGCCGCACCTGGCCAAGAGCCGGATTTGGCCTCACGTAGTTCCCACCTACCAGAACGGGGGCGTTGCTATCGATAGAGCGAAAAACATCTACACCACGTGTACCGATGTAGACGGCGCTGAACGTGCTCTTGGCGGTGACCTGGCGCTCCGCGCCGCCGCTGAACTGCAAAGTATAAGGAATACGCGTGTGCGGATCGAGCGTCACCACGCTCACTGGAATCTGTGTCAACAGCGAGGGATTGACCGGAAAGGATACTAGCGGCGGATCGACGATGAATCGCAGCAGGTTGGCGCCGTTAAAGTGCAGCAAGTCGCCAATCGGGCTGGGTCCGGTGCGATCATAGAACACGCCCGCGCCTCCGCGGATCACGGTTTTGCTTTTTGCGCTGGGCGCATAGGCAAAGCTGACCCGCGGCGCGAAGTTGTGCGGCTCATCGTGGAAGTAGTTCTGCCAGTAGTAGCGTACTCCCATGTAAACCGATAAATTCGGGCGCACGCGAATGTTGTCTTCCACAAACGCGGAGAGGACTTTTTCGAGAAACGCCACGTGCCCTTGTCCGGTCTGGACGAGGTAGGTCGCAGGCGTCATGGCAGCGTAGTCGGCGGCGCTGGCAAACGTGTAGGTGCCGGCGCGATTGGTGAAATCGTCGAGCCCACGGCGACTGATATCGGGGACGTCGATACCGAAGCTGAGTTGATGCTTGCCGTTCGCATACGTCGCGAAATCGGTGCCGTCGAAATGGTACTCTGTCCGTCGAGTATCCCCTTGCGCACCGCCTGCAGTGAACAGTCCCGAGATCGTGATCTGAGCGTCGGGCAGGGTGCTGGCAACCGATGAATCGTAGTGCCCTACGAGAAATCGCGCTTGATTCAGCCAATGAGGTGAGAACTGGTGCAGATAGCTGACGTTGATCTCGTGCTCCAGGAACCGCGTGTCCGTTCCGGCGCTCGGAAGCGTGGTGCCGCCGACGGCTGAATTGTCAGAGGAGCGATGCTCGTAGGAGTAGCCGATCCAGAACTGATCTCCATTGGCCAAATCGTGGAAGATTCGG
>CAZILJ010000218.1:0-3093 GCA_964539915.1 uncultured Acidobacteriaceae bacterium
CATCGGCAGCAAGATCGGTGGCATTGACCGCGTCCGCCGAGACGATATCAACCTGCTGGCCGGCCGCCTCAACGACTTTTGGCATGCGAGTTTCAATGAGCGCCGAATTCGGCGGCTGCCCATTCGATGTCGCCTTCGAGATTCGCGTTGGGGCGCTGGCTTCGGCGCTGAAGGCTTTTACATTGCTGAGCGGCAGTAATGCTCGCCTTGCTAGTTTCACGCCGTGGGTGATATGGCGGATCGTGTGCTGGTTATAGCTTCCCGTATTCCTCTCGAGCGCATGGCGACGGATACGTGACTTGGCCTTACGCGGTCCGTCATAGCCGTAGATGCCGAGGGCGTGCGACGGCGCATAGTCGGGGTAAGCGTCGTAGGGCAGCCACTCTGTATCGTAGGTTTGATTTGCATAGGGGTTGCCCTGATACCCTGTGTATGTGGTGACAGCGGTGTATGGCGACGGCGAGACATAGATTATATGTCCGCAGCCGCCGCAGCCGTTGGGATGGACCATGGACGCAGGTTCGCAGCAGCCAGCAAATGCCATGGATGTTAAGGCAGCGGTTAACGATGTGGTAATGGCCATAACGCTGATGCGGTGCACTGCCAAGGTCCTCTTTCACAAAATAAGTCTCGACCAAGATGCGTGCCGGGATGAGTCCTACCAGCAATGGCACCGTGCACGGTCCGAAGAAAGTCGTCGACGCGTCCAGGAGACAAGTCCGGCTACGCTGCCATTGCCCGATTGCGCCTCGCTTGGCTAGGAAATGTTTTGCAAACAGTTAATTGATAATGTTCGGGTGACTCTTTCGATTTTTTTGCGGATGAGGTTGTGTGCCGTCCGATGTCGACAGTAGCGCGCCTGGCAGCGAATGGCCGCGAATGCGCCGACCTGTGCACATCACTGTGCCATGCAGGTAGTTTATAAGATCGTCTCTCTCGATGGTGCCGACTGGAGAGGTTGGTCGATAAGGGCGACCGACGGATGGGTCGCTCGATACTTTGTGTGCTTTTCCCGCAGGTGCCGTATCATCCATTTGGTAAACCGATGGCGGCTCGGCAAGATCGCGGCGCAAAGTGAGACTCCCGCGCGTTATGGCGCAAGCCGATGGTGGGACCGGGGAGAAGATGGGAACTTCGTCCTTGACCGGGTTAACAGCCATCGCCCAAGCGCCACGGCGGCGCCTCGCTCGGCGCTTTCGTCCGTCCTCACCGATTCATAGATAGCACGACAGTTGTGGAAAAATCATATCACCTACTTGTGGAAACCTGAACATAGTCGATATTTTGGAGGCAATCCGCTACCGAGCGGACACATAATTCTAGAGGTTACATAAATGACAGCGAAAAGGGCACGTAGCAGCGCAGGCTTTGTCAGCTTGGAGCGACGCGCTTGGGCCGAAACCCATCTTCTTGCAACCAATGCTTCTGCTGACTTTCAAAAGTTCACCGACGAAAACTTTCGCAACCTGCGACGTAGATATTTTTCTCCAGCCGATGTCACCGTCGAAACGAAGCGACGTAGCGGAAACAAGGCGTCAACGCACTAGCGCGTTCGTCGCAAGTCTTCGGCGAACCACAATTCATTGCGAAATATGCACGATTGCCCAACCTGGGATGAATTGGGCGATTAACCCAATCGCTTCGCGACGAGCGTCAGCCGCATGTTCCAGATGGTCCGGGCGCGTCATCGAGTGCTCGCCGCCTTTGCGCGCCGAGGTGAAAAATCGCCATCGACGGGATGACCACTACTTGCGCCCCCCGACGGGCTGGCTCCGAGTTGAGGTCGGCGACATTGACTGCCTACCCCGTTGTGCCCAATGCGGCCCAAGCGTGTTTCTAACTATCAGGTCCCGCCGGACTGCGGGGGAGAAAATCGGCATACATCAGGGTAGGGCCTTAACGCGCAGCCGGGCGCTGGTTGGGATGCCGGCTGCGGTTGTTGGCCCTTCACAGCGGCCGGGTGATGATGCTCTGATGCTGAAATTAGAGTTGGCGATCTAGGATGTGGATGATCAACCGCGGCGCGGTAGGCCCGAGAGTCGTGTTGGGTCGGACTGTAGGTACAACCAACAATCGTCAATGCAAGCGATGCCGCTAGCGTAAAAATCGTTCGCGCGATCCGCAACCGCGGGAGAGCGTTTGCGTTCAGCCGGGCGCAACGCAGCGGTAATCGACGTGAAGTGCTCACGCAAGGACCAACTGGTCGAAGGTAACCAATATTCGGTTCGCCAGTGCCGGGGTTAACATGCGATCTAGTAGAAACCGCCGCTCGAACAAGGTCACCATGTTCGGTCTCCCAATTCCGGACGATCATCTCGGCCATTTTCTCGTGGTGAGTACTCTATCATGGAGAAAAAATTCGAACTAGGATGACCTTGAATCGATGGTAAACGCAGTCTTTTGAGGTGACCTGTTCACAATCTCTCGCGCGCGGCGCAAGCGTCCCCGCGCCAGCCAAAGCGTTCGCCACACTATTTTGCGCAACCGCGGCGCCCGCCACGAGGGATATGGAGATCGCCATTGCGCAAATGGTCGCTATGCGCATCCTATGTTTCATCCTGTCAAAGGTCGCTGTTTCGGAGAGCCAAGTCAGGTTCACTCTGTTGGCTTTCTCAATGGGGCTGTTCGGCGTCGGGTAACTGCACGAGAAGTCGGAGGTGAGTCACATCGTAACTGCGGCTGGTCGAAGTAAGGGATCTGATTGATCCCGGCAGGGCCTGTTATATCGCGCCGATTTCAACGGGCCGGACAAAGCGGGAGCGATTAGTCAAAGCCAACCCCTTTCTCGAGCACTTCACGGTCGCTGACCTCAAGGCCTGGCGGATCGTAAGATGCGCGGTCCAGGCCTTCGTCTGACCGAGGCGCGTGCAGGACGTCGATCACCTTGATCCAAACTACGTTTCGGGTGTCAAACAATCTCGAGGCCGCGGACTAAGGGTGTAACGCGTTTCGTCCGGGAGGTAAGGCCTAGCACCCCGATTTCCTTCAGGTCTTGATCTGTGAGATCGAATAAGATTCCTCCATCACGCCGCGTCGCGCAGATAACTGGCGAGAGCTACCGGCCACATGATAAGCGGCGGGCCGGCATCATGG
>CAZILJ010000219.1:0-2307 GCA_964539915.1 uncultured Acidobacteriaceae bacterium
CGCGCAACGGCGCGCGCGTCGTGGCGAAGGCGTGGAGCAATCCTGCCTATAAGCGCCGGCTGCTCGCCGACGCGAACACCGCGATTGACGAGTTGGGTTACACAGGACAGCAGGGCGAGCACATGGTGGTGGTCGAGAATGGTCCGACAATCCACCACATGGTCGTGTGCACACTCTGCTCTTGCTACCCCTGGCCGACACTCGGCCTGCCGCCGGTCTGGTACAAATCCGCAGCCTACCGCTCGCGCGTCGTCATCGATCCGCGCAGCGTGCTCAGCGAATTCGGGGTTGAACTTCCCGACGATGTTGAGGTGCGCGTCTGGGACAGCACGGCGGAAATTCGGTACCTCGTGTTGCCGGAAAGACCCGCCGGCACCGAGGGTATGAGCGAGGAAGCGCTGGCCGCACTGGTCACGCGCGATTCCATGATCGGAACAGCGAAGGTGCCCCCGCCGGTTCCAGGAGTCTCCCAATGAACGGTGTCCACGATGTCGGCGGGATGCAAGACTTTGGTCCAATCCGTCCCGAGGCGAATGAGCCGGTATTTCACGCACCTTGGGAAGGGCGTGTCCTTGCGATGAATTTGGCCATTGCTGCCTGGGGAAAGATCTTCGCTGATAACCGGCGCTATGTGCGTGAATTGATTCCGCCCGCCGAACAACTCGCCATGAGCTATTACCAGAAATGGTATGCCGGTCTGATCATGAACATTGTCGAAGCCAGCATGGTCACCCGCGCCGAAGTTGAGAGCGGAGTGCCAGAACGCGGTTCCCCGAAATTGACCCCGCCGCTTTCGGCTGCGCGGGTACCTGTCTTTTGGAGCAACGGCTCACCGAAGAACCGAAATGTTCCGGCGACCGCAAGATTCCGAGTGGGCCAGCGGGTAAGAGCTCGAAACATAAACCCTCTTACGCACACGCGCCTGCCGCGATATGCCCGTGACAAATTCGGTATTGTTGAGAGCGCACGCGGAGTATTCGTGTTTCCTGACAGTAATGCGCAAGGCCTCGGTGAAAAGCCGCAGCATCTCTACTCTGTACGTTTCATGGCACGCGAGTTGTGGGGCGACCAGGGCAGCGCCAAGGATACGGTTTATATCGACATGTGGGATGATTATCTTGAGCCAGCTTGAAACTTCGGATTCTGAACACTTGGCATCGTTGCCACACTTGCCGCGCGATGAAGGTGGCCCGGTCTTTGCTGAACCTTGGCAAGCTCAAGCGTTCGCGATGGCCGTTCGGCTATCCGCACAGGGCCACTTTACCTGGCCGGAGTGGGCAGCCGCGCTGGCGGACGAACTCAAGTCGGCGGCTGACCGCGGCGAACCGGACGACGGCTCACATTACTACGAGCACTGGCTAGCGGCGCTGGAACGTCTAGTCACGGCAAAGGCCCTGTTGAATCCACATGAAATGCTGGACCGCAAGGAGGCGTGGGCCGATGCCTATCGGCATACGCCACATGGGAAGCCTGTGACGTTGGCAAACACGTCTGGTGATCACAATCACGATTGAGATAACAGCCCCCTTAATTTCAGGGGCCTGGGCCGCCCGATCCGGCCTTCACGCTTACCCATGCCTAAATGACCGCTTATGGCCAAAGCGGACATTTGACCATGTGCTTTTCGGCCATCGTAGTGACGGAGGAAGTGATGGAGCCACGCAATCAGCAAATGAAGGGAATCAAGCCACTCGGTAAAGGGACTCGACCTTGATGCGACTGAGCATCGTACCTTCTTCATCCGCAACTTCGACCGCATAGCCGGTCAGATCATGCACTGCGCAGGGATCGGCAGCAGCTAGATCGCGGGCGCTGGCATAGCCTTCAACTCTGGCCCGGTTCAGATCCGGAAATTCCATTCCTTCTTCGTCTGGGACTAAGTCCCACCCGTGGCGGATATGGAAAAAATATCTCGGCATGTGATCGCCCCACGATCAGCTCCAGAGCATAAGTACAGTACCGCACGGATCGCGTAAATCCGCAAAACTCCCATAATGAGTAAGACTCTCACTGCGGTCATCTCCATGGGCGGTGAACAAAGGGTTTAGCACCTGCCTTCCGCTCCGCAGCACCCGGAGTGTCGTGTGGAGCAGGCAGCCGGAAACCCATGGCATCCTGAAAGATACCGTGTTGGTAGACGCGCACACCCAGCTGGACGTCGAGTTCACCGCCAACGATCCCGGGTCAACGCTCTTTCATTGCCACCAGCAGAACCACATGGATGCCGGCTTCATGATGCTCTTCCAATATGCGTGACCTGAAGTGGTGGATCTGGATCTTCGCTGCGCTCTGCAGTACGCTCCCGGC
>CAZILJ010000220.1:0-2946 GCA_964539915.1 uncultured Acidobacteriaceae bacterium
CGCATCTTCTGGAAGCTGCGCAGCAACGCGCCGGATATTGTGAGCAGCACCAGAGCAATCGCGATCTCCGAGACGACCAGGGCGGACCGCAAACGGGAGTGGCTTGAGCTGCCCGTGCCGGTCCGCAAGCCGTCTTTCAGACTTTCGGTCAAGTTCGTTCGCAAGGCCGCGAAGGCTGGTGCAAGGCTCGAGAGCGCGCCCGTCGCCAAGGCAAGGAGGAACGCGAAGGTAGTCACGGATGCGTCCACAGAAATTGAGTCGACGCGAGGCATCGACTCGGGCAGAAGATTCAGAGCGGTTCGAATCGCGATTGCCGCAAAAGCCAGACCCAGTAATCCACCCGCCACGCTGAGCAGCAAGCCTTCGAAGATAGATTCGCGGAGGATCACGCCGGAACGCGCGCCTAGAGCGAGCCGAACGGCATATTCGCGGCGCCGTCGAATGGCGCGCACCAGCAGCAAACCGGCTACGTTAACGCAAGCGATCAGCAAGACGACTGCGACTGCGAGGAACAGCGTCCGCAACAATGGACGCACCTCCGCGACGTCAGACTCGAGCAGCGGCACGACGTCACCTCGGATAGGGATCGCAGACTGCGCAGCAGGTAGACTTCGCATGATCTGCTTGGCGACCCGGTCGGCATCCTGGGCTGCTTGCGAGAGAGCGACGCCATCCTTAATGCGGGCCACCATGTGGTATCCCCAAAAGCCGGCGTGCTCCTCGGAAAGTTCTTCGGGCGTGAGGCTCATAGGAACCCAGAGCTCCGCCTGGTCGAGTTGCGCGTCCTCCAGAGGAAACTGAAAACTGCGCGGCATCACACCAATGATGGAATAGGGCTTGCGGTCGAGAAGGAGGGACCTGCCCAGGACGTGCGGATCGCGGTGGTAGCGCTTCAGCCACAACGCGTAACTGATAACGGCGAGCGGTTGACGTGCGTCCTCTTCCTGTTTTGTAAAGACGCGGCCAACAATAGGACTCACGCCAAGAGTCGCGAATACCCCTGCTGTGAAACGGGCGGCGTTGACTTCGTCCGGAATCGCGCCGCCAGAAACTTCATAGTTGGTCGAAATATAGCCGCCAAGAGAAGAGAAAGCGCTCGAAGCGTTCGAATACGTGCCGATTTCGCGTGCTGTGACAGGAGTGCTTGAGCCGCTTCCCAGGTGATCTCCCAACAGAACCAGCCGGTCAGGATCGCTGAACGGCAGCGGCCGCAACAGGATGCCTTCGACGAGCGAGAAGATCGCCGTGACAGCGCCCATGCCGAAAGCAAGAGTAAGTACAACCGTCAGGGAAAAACCGGGCGCCTTCAGCAGTTGTCGAATTGCGAATCGGAGATCCCGCGCGATTGCGTACATGCGTCCTCCAACTTTGGTGAGAAGCTGCGTCCAAAATCAGAGAGGATTAGAGAACATCAGGACCGCTTTTTCAATCGGAATGAAGGGGAATACGCCCGGGATTTGCAAAATCGCTAAGCATGCGCTATCCGGTCTTTCAACCCTCGGGCATCCAAAGTTTGACCTGCTTTCCGCGGCTGCCCGGTTCGGCGCTTGGCTCATTGCGCTGTTTCTCGTCGGGGTGACTCCGATGATGCACAGGTTCTGGACGGTGCCCGACCCCACGATGCACCAGATGCAGATGGTCATGTTCATGAAGAACTTGGCAATGCTGGGCGGTGCGCTTGTGATTACGCAGATCGGTTCTGGACCGTGGAGCCTCGACAGTCGCCGCAAATAAGAAAAGCCGCCGGTATCGGGCGGCTTGCTTCTTCAGTTTCGAACGAGACCTATGCGGCAGTACCGGCGGGTTCCGGCTTCGGCATCTGGAACGGCTCATCGAAGCTGCCGCCGTAGATCGACGGCACCTTCGATCCCATGGGCCGCAGATACGTCGCCAGCTCGCCGCGATGATGGATGCTGTGGTTGTTGAGGAATCCCAAATAGAAGACCGCTGGCATGTTGAACACGCCGGCGAACTGCAGCGGCGTAAGCAACTGCTCGCCAGTCATGGCCTCAACGCGTGCGATACCTTTGTGCACGTTCTCGTCGTAAAAGGCGACCACTTCCGTGATTGTCCGGGGCTTCTGGGCTGGATTGGTCATATCGAACTTCAGGTTCGCAATGCTCGTGAGGAATTGGACATCGGAATTCGCCAGGTGCCAGGCGAGTTCCTGCGCTGAGCGGGCGTTGGGATCAGGCCGATGGCTCGACTTCGCGTCGGGAACGGCTGCGATCACTTTGCGAGTGATCGCGGTTTCGCGTTTGAAGCCTTCGAGCAGGAATGCTCGCAGGCCAAGGGCAAATTCAGGCGTAGCAGCTGGTGGCTGGGACATAGTTCCTCCTTGGAGAGTTTCGATTGCTCGGACGAAAAGGACGGAAAAGGGCGCGTATCACGCCCTTTCGCATAGATGAACACATACACCAACGCGTCGTAATTATACGCCGACGGGCTGCTTGCTGCGGTCCTTGCTTCCGACCGGGACTGGCGTGAACCAGTTATGGCGGTCGTTCTTCTCTCCGTGCACGATCGCGTAGAACTCCTTCTGCAGCGCCTTGGTGATGGGACCGACCACGCCTTTGCCGACCTTTATCTTGTCGACCGAGCGGATCGCGGTTACCTCCGCGGCCGTGCCCGTAAAGAACGCTTCGTCGGCAATGTAGAGCATCTCGCGCGGAATCATCTGTTCGACCACCGGTATGCTCAAGTCTCGCGCCACCTGCAATACGGAGTCGCGCGTAATCCCCGGCAACACGGAACTGCCCAGCGGCGCCGTGATCAGCTTGTCTTGATGCACCAGGAAGAGGTTCTCGCCCGAGCCCTCACTGACAAAACCGCCCGCGTCGAGCGCGATGCCTTCCACGTAGCCGTTGACGATCGCTTCCATCTTGATGAGCTGCGAGTTCATGTAATTCGCGCCTGCCTTGGCCATGGCCGGCAGGGTGTTGGGGG
>CAZILJ010000221.1:0-4084 GCA_964539915.1 uncultured Acidobacteriaceae bacterium
GCGACAGACCAGGCGATAGCACGTTCACGAATACGATCGGCCAGCACTTCGCGGCGATCGGGATCGATCTGCTTGCTGTCGTTCAGCCCGCGAATGGGGCGCTCGGGGGAGAGGATCACAGCGGCGGCGAACACGGACCCGAACAGAGCGCCGCGGCCAACTTCGTCGACGCCGGCGACCCGCAACGCGCCCAACGCCCAGGCCTGCTTTTCATAACGCAACGTGCAGCGCAGCTTCTTCAGAAATCGCAGCTTGGCTGCGGAGGGCGAGATCGTTCGTGCGGAGGGTGACTTCATCACAGACGTAATGGGAGTTTTTACCATCTTCGTCGAGAGCAGGAATTCCTGCAAGCAAACTTTGATGCTCCGCTGAAGAAAGCAGATCCCTCGCTGCGCTCGGGATGACAATGCTATTGCCTGACACCATCTTTGCTGGCTTCTGAGACTCGGAAGCCCAAAGGCTGCGCGTGTCCCCACTTGGGTGATACCAGATGGTAACCATTGCCTGGAGTACGGACGTACATTGCCCACTGGGACATGTACTGGTAACTTCACCTCAGTCGAAGCTCAAGGGGAGTGGAATTTCTTGACCAGCAAAACCAAACCGGCGCCAGCGGACGGCTTGCTCACAGGAAAGCTGGTTCATCTGGCGCTTCCCGTGCGATGGAGTCTGATCGGCCAGGAAGGCCGCGGTGCGACCGAGATGGCCTGTACCTATGACATCCACCCGCGCGGAGCACGGCTGCTTAGTTCACGTCCAGCCAACATCGGAGACCTCGTGATGGTGGAGCGCGGCCGCAATAAAGCCGTGTGCCAGGTCGTATGGGCGGCAGATGCCTCTTCGGCTTTGCGCGGCCAGTTCGCCGTGCAATGCGTCGAGGGCAGAACTCCGTGGGACGAAGAATTGCGGCTGATGGAAGAGCAGTACGAGCCCATCGATCCCGAAGGTGCGAAGGGTGCCGGTCGTGGGTTTAGCCGTCCGGACGCGAACCGCAGGCGACGTCCTCGGTTTTATGTGGCGGGCCATGCGAATGTACTGGATGGCGTACAGCAGGTCGAAGGTGAAGTGCAGCAGATTTCGGAATTCGGCGCGCGCATCGCGTCCACAGAGATTCTGCGCCCCGGTACCGACTTTCGCCTTCTGCTGAACATGTTCGACGTCCACGTTTCAGTCAAAGCGCAGGTGAAATATCTGGTAGACAATCTCGGGATGGGCGTGGAGTTTCAAGAAATCCGCCGCGGAGACCGCCCCATGCTGAGCTACGTGTTGAGCCGGCTACGCATGAAAAAAGTCCCGGATTTCGTTGAGGTTGAAGTTTCGAGAGAGCCACTCGCCGTGGTCGGATAATCCTGCCTCCGATCCAACCATCCATCTGCCTATCCTGCAACGGGTGCCTGGTCTGGAATGCGCCAGGTCTGTAGCCCTCGCGCATTATCACCGTGTCATCATCTATAATGCCGCACAGGTCTGGCTGGAATGTCCTCAATTGGAAGGGTGAATGCGGCTCTGACCGCCGCGATAATCTTCCTTCTCCTGAGCAGTTGCGCCGCATATCTTGCCTTCTCCAGCATGGACTCCAGCCAAGGTTGGGTCCGCCACACCCGCGACGTACAAAGCGCTTTATCGCAGTTTTCCATCGCGACCGCCAGAGCCGGGCGGCTGCGCTCAGAGTATGTCGATTCCGGCGATCCGTCCTTATTGGTACAGCAGGCTGACGTAGTAAGCCAACTGCGGAATTCGGTGTCGGAAATCCAGCGCCTTACCGCCGATAATCCCCGGCAACAAGTCGATACTCGAAGACTTGCTGAATTGAAAGAGGCACGAATCGCTCTGATGTCTCAGGCCATGGAGCTCAAAAGAACAGGAAGCTCGGCTCCTGCTGCCCAAGCCGCACTTAGCAGGCAGAGCTTAGCCATCGCGGAAGCCACGGACCGGCTCTTGCGGCGGATGTTCGATACCGAAGAGAAATTATTGACCGAGCGTCAGGCGAGAGCCAGTCGTTCCAGAGGGCTCACTGCACAAATCCTGCTCACCAGCCTCTTTCTTGCGCTCGTCCTGTTTATCCTGCACCACCGATTACTGACTGATCAGGTGAAGGCGCGCTCCCGAGCCGAGCTTGCGCAACGTGCTCTGAGCGCCCGGCTGTTGACCCTGCAAGATGAAGAACGCCGGAAATTCGCGCGCGAACTGCACGATTCCGTCGGGCAATATTTGGCAGCAGCAAAAATGGCAATGTCGACCCTGCAAGTGAAGTTGCCCGCCGATACCGCTCTGCAAGATTGCATCAAGCTGCTCGATGATTCCATTTCTGAAACACGCACCATTTCACATCTCTTGCATCCGCCGCTTCTCGATGAAGCGGGACTGAACTCGGCCTCGCGGTGGTTCGTGGAAGGATTCGGAAAGCGCAGCGGCATTGATGTCAACCTGGATATTCACGAGGGTGCTGCGCGGTTGCCGGAACCGACTGAACTCGTATTATTCCGGGTGTTGCAGGAGAGTCTGACCAATGTCCACCGGCATTCTGGCGCAAAGCGTGCCGACGTCAGTCTGCGAACAGCGGACAGCCAGGTTGTCCTGCGAGTGAGAGACTACGGCCGCGGTATACCTCCATCCGTGGTACAAAGCTTCCGTGAAGATGGTTCCGGCAGTGGGGTTGGTTTGGCTGGCATGACGGAACGCATTCGTGAGATCGGAGGCAGCCTGGAAATCAATTCGAGCGCCATCGGTACCGAGGTTGTGGCACGAGTGCCTGTTCGCAAGAGTTTGTAGCAATAAACCTCTCCGCCCAGAATGCAGGAGGTCAAAGGATGAGTCGCAGGATCTGGTCGACAGTGATCTCCGCCATTTTTCTGATCGCTTCCAGCGCGTGCTCCAAGAACCGTGCCGCACCCCAGGTGATCGTCGAAATCCCATCCGGCTTCACCGGGAACTCCCTGCTGGAAATGGGAGTCAGGGACGCACTGCCCCTGGAGAAGCGTGGGGAAGCATAGGTGCTGCCCGTGCCCAGGAACGGGAGGGTCATCACGTCGACTCTGCTGACCAACTCCCGGCCATCATTCCAGAATTCCAGCGAAGGTGCTGTGTGGGGCTTTTCGCATTCGGTTTTTTGCCATGGACGACGGAATACCTGTGGGCGCCAAGATCGATTTTTTTGTTGGCACCAGAAATGAGCACGAGGCAGAACAGGGCAGGAAGAAACACTCGGGCGGACTTTTAGCGCCGGCTGAGCCGATCATGCCGGCAGTATGACGGCCGACATCAGGTAGACGTTCGGGGGAAAGCCCGAAGGCTTCCCCTCAAAACGTCGCTACGAAACCCATCGATCTTAGCTTTTCTCAACGTCGCGCAGACGGGCAGCTTTGCCCCGGAGCCCGCGAAGGTAGAATAGTCTGGCGCGGCGAACCTTGGACGAGCGCAACAGTTCAATCTTGTCGATCACCTTGGAGTGAACGGGGAAAATACGCTCCACGCCCTGGCCGAAGCTGATTTTACGGACGGTAAAGCTAGCCTGCGGACCATTGTCGCGTTTGATCACCACACCTTCGAAGGCCTGTACACGTTCCTTATCGCCTTCCTTAATTTTTACGTGGACCCGTATGGTGTCGCCGGGACGAAATCCGGGGATGTCGGTGCGTTGAGATTTGGCCAGCAGTTTTTCAATGATTAGGTTTGACATGATCTTTTATCCTTCGTTTGTCTAGAATCTATGGTCTCGTGTCTTAAGTTCTCGGGTGTCGGGATCCTGGCTCTAAGACCCAATATCGTTTCAATCTCTGGTAGCCTCGCCATCCTTGATGCGGGCCAAAATTTCTGCATCTTCGTCGCTAAGTTCTGCGCCCTCCAGCAGGTCGGGGCGGTTGCGCAGCGTTTTTTCCAAAGCCCGCTGCCGGCGCCAGCGGCGAATTTCCTGATGATTGCCGTTGATCAGAACCTCCGGAACCGGCATTCCGCGAAAATCCGCAGGGCGCGTGTAGTGCGGATAATCCAGCAACCCGCCGGAGCCGCATGTCGAATCTGCTCCACCCACCGCTGCGGACTCCCCTTGTGCGGTAAATGATTCCTGCCGCGTGGAAGCTTCGTT
>CAZILJ010000222.1:0-5305 GCA_964539915.1 uncultured Acidobacteriaceae bacterium
CTTCGGTGGTTGTCGACTGCAATGCGGGAAGCCCGACCATTCGCGCCACGCGCAGAGCCTTCGGAATCAGAGCCTCGCCTGAAACCGAAAAGTTGTAGCCGCTACGGTTGATCCATCCCCGAGCCGTGGGAGAGACTGCGCGTCCAATCGCGACCGGGAAAGGTCCGAACTCCACATGCGGACCGTGGGGAAACCCCATGGACGGCGCGTTCTTGCGCATCGTCAGGCGCCGGCGTACGGCAGTGGCTGATGAATCTCCCGAAGTCAACCGAAAGGGAATGGTGTCGGCGCCGACCTCCGCTTTGTTCGCAGCCGAAGCCAGACGAAAGTTGGCAATCTCTCCTTTCCCATCGAACTGAAGGCCGGCGGCAGAGCCAGGTTTTTCATTGAGGCGAAGGCTGCCGCGCACCATTCCGCCGGCAACCAGATCGTCGGGAAGATTGCTTTTGGCCCGCTGCGCGAGCATCGCCGCGGCGCTGGCCGGCACGTTCTCGGCGGTGAACACGAGTGCGAAACTGTGACTGCCGGGAAGGCCGGCATTCCCTTTCAAGGCAATCAGCCCACTTCCCACCGGCGCGCCGCAGCGAAGTTGCTGAAACGAGTGATCGAGTGAACTGTAGGCGCCGTCGCAGTGGGCTGCCAGGCGAAGAGCTTTGCCGCTCGTAATGTCATAGCGCCGGAAATCCTCAACCGAGGCATTGGTCGTAATTTGCAGTTCCGCCGGTGTGCCGGTCAGCGCGGCCTCGAGTAGAAGCTCACCGCGCCAGCCTTTGTCATTGCCCGTGAAGAATTTGGTGAACTGACCGAGTTGCGCACGGTTCCATTGCAGAATGAAATGAAGCGGCGTGTCGCGCAGAGCATCGGCACGTTGCCATGTGCCGCTCATTTGAAGGAGCCCGATGTCATTCAAATTCAAATCGGTACGGAAGGGTTGCGCCTTCAAACGCACGCCCCAGCTATTCTCGGAGTCCTGCCACAAGGAGAAGTCAGCGTTGGTGAGGGCATAGGGTTTCTTCTCGAGACCGCTTTTGAAATTAATGCGCGCTGAAGTCGCCTCAATGTAAGGAAAGCCGGGACGGCGCTCGGATTTCGCTTTTCCAGTCGGCGCCAAGGGGATGCGCGCTGTGCGTTCGAGAAGAGCTTCGAGGTTCCAGCGTCCGCTTGGGGCGTGGACGAGATTCAGGCTCGGCTCGGTCAGGTCGAGGCGAGCGATTTCCAGCCGGCCGCGCAACAGGGAAAACAAACGAAGATTCGCCGTCACCTCACTGGCGCGGAGGATGGGCTCGGCTCCGAAAGCGGGATCGTCGTATACGACGAGGTTTTGGAGGTCGAAACCGGGGCGCGGCAGCAGCCGCAGGTGAACCGAGCCGATGTCTACGGGACGGCCCACTGCCCAACTGATTGAGAAAGTGATGCGGGACTTCAAAGGGGAGGCGCCGGGACGCAGGAAAAAAAGCGCCAGCAGGATCAACGCTGCCGCCACAACTGCTCGCTGCTTGGAAGAAAAGAGCTTCACCGCGCCCTTAATGAAACTTCGAGAATGGAACTTCGAGGGACCTCATGTTCTATCGTCTACCGACTCATCTTACGAACTGGAATGTACGCTTCCACCGGGTTTCGTCGAAAAAGTGAAGGACGACCTTGCCCAGAAACAACATGCGATCACTCCAGTCGGTCTTTCGATATTGGTCATCTGGGGTTTCAAACGACCAATAGATGAACATGGGCCGGCCGATAACATTTTCCTTGGGAATGAATCCCCAGTAGCGGCTATCGAGGCTGACGCCCCGATGGTCACCCATGGCAAAGTAGTGGTTCGGCGGAACGACAATATCGTCGCCCTGAATGTAGGACGGCAAATCCACCATCCAGTTGGGATTGATATTGGGATCATCCACGGGCGGAACCGACGGGAAATTGTTCCGGTAAGGATCGTTGATGTCGCGGTCGTGGTCTACGTAGGGCTCGTCCAGGGCCTGACCGTTGCGATATACCACGCCGTTCCGCAGATGGATGCGGTCGCCCGGCAGGCCGATGATTCTCTTCACCACGTAAAGTCCGGGCTCGGCAGGAGAGAGAAACACCACGATATCGCGGAAATGCACGTCACGATAAGGAAGCAGTGGACCGACCCAGGAACTGCGAGGGGCGAACTGGATGCGGTTCACGAAAACGTGGTCGCCGATCAACAGCGTGTTTTCCATGGAACTTGAGGGAATCTCGAAGGCCTGGACCACGAACGTGATGATGAAAAGTCCGGTGACCAGTACCGCTGCCAGCGAGGAAAGAAACTCGACCGTAGATTCTTTCGGCTTCTCTGGCGCTACGTTCTCTTCTACGACTAGTTCTTTCTTGGCCAATTTGTTTCCGTGCTCTTTCGAGGCTTCCCGCCCCATTGCGTTTTCTGACGAGGGATAAAAAATTCACCCGGGGGATTATTCAGTGTACCAGCCGGAGGGTTCGGTTCCAGCGGGTGATCTGAAAGAAGTGGGTGATTGCGTAAATCAGGTGATCCAGCCGGCCGCGAACAGAAGGCGACGGATTATTGTCCCAGTCGCGCACAGACCAGTAAATGACCAGTGGTCTGCCGATAATATTTTCTCGCGGCACGAATCCCCAATAGCGGCTGTCCTCGCTGTCGTCGCGGTTGTCGCCCATCACGAAGTAATGCCCTTCGGGAATAATCAGCTGGCCGTCCTCCACCAGCTTTCGCATCTCCAGCCACCAACTTCCAACTAGCCGTGCGGCCGGGATGTCGGTGCGGGGGAAGTTATCGCGAAACGCGTCATTCGGAGGCTCAATGAATCGGACATAGGGCTCCTCCAGAAGCTTGCCATTGATCCATACCCTTTTGCTGATCATCCGCAAGCGATCTCCGGGAACGCCGATCACGCGCTTGACGAAATGCTGGGAAGGGTCCACTGGATAGTGAAACACGATGATGTCCCCGCGGGAGATCTTCTGGTATGGCATCAGGTGGTCACCCAGGCCATTTCCCCCATAGCAGAGCTTATTGACCAGCAGGTAATCACCGACCAGCAGCGTGTTTTCCATGGACTCCGAAGGGATCTGGAAGGCCTGCACTATGAATGTGATCACGAAGATGGCAATCACGACCGTGCCCATCAACGATTGCAGAGAGCTGATCAGGTCGGTTCCAATGGAGGTGACAACGCGGCGCTGTGGCACGGCGAGGGGGCTGGTTTCCGCAAGGATAGGATCCTCCGCCGGCGCGATTGCTGGTGGAGCGACACCGCCGGTCGGCGCCACAAGAGGGCGGTCGGGCAAGGCTATGGGCTGGTTGGGCAAATCCATGAAAAATCTAGCGATCCAAGTTTACTGATTCCTACCTGCTTCTAAATCTGTTTCACCATCTCTACATCTGCTTTTCTACCGGATGGGATGCCCGCGCCGGCATTTTAGCTTCACCCGCTTTGGGGCGGGAGGCCAGAAATGTCAACAATTGGCGGGCAGCGTCCTGCTCGGCGGTCTTCTTTGTCGAACCCTCGGCGCGCCCCACAAATTCCGCGTCCTTGCCGTGCTTGTTGTGTAGACGGGCTTCGACCGTAAATGTCTTACTATGCTCCGGACCCGCCTCCTGCACTAGGATGTACGCGGGTTGGGGCAGACCCAGGCTTTGCACGGCTTCCTGCAATGCGGATTTGAAGTCCGTCACCGGCAGGGTGCCGCCGCCGCGCTCCATCCGTTCCAGTTCAGGCGCGATCACGTTGCGCAGAACGAATTCGCGGGCGACCTCCAGTCCGCCATCGAGGTAAATCGCTGCGAGTATGGCCTCGAGCGCGTCGACCAGGAGCGCGGTCTTGCCGCGGCCGCCGCTTTTTTCTTCCCCTCGTCCCAGCCGGAGGTAGTGACCCAGCTCCAGTTGCTGTGCTACCTGAATCAAGTGCCGCTCGCTGACCAAGTGGGCACGCAACTTAGAGAGTTCGCCTTCGCGAAAATGAGGAAAGCGCTGGAACAACTCCTCACTCGTCACCAGCGCCAGTACGGCGTCTCCCAGAAATTCCAGCTGCTCGTTGTCGCTGACTTTGTACTTGTCGCCCGCTTGTTGCGCTTCCTGTTCGCGGGCCTGCGAACTGTGCGTGACCGCCTGTTCAATCATGGCCCGGCGCCGGAAGTGGTAGCCCAGCCCCTGTTCCAGCGCGGTAATTTCCCGTTCCTTCATACGAGTTAGGGAAGAAAAAATCGGTCTTGGGTCTTAGTTTTTTGGACTCAGCCCTCAGACTTCCGTTTGCCCTGGGACTGTCATCCCAAGAACATAGGACTCAAATCCTAAGACCTCGTCGACGGCGATCTAGTTCTTCGGCGGCGTCGCAGCTTGACCCGGCGCGGTACCTACACTCAGCTTGGTAAGACGATCCTTTTCATCGCGAGCCGCTTTGCCAGCGCCGGAGTCCGGCCGGTCCTTGGTCAGCTCGACGGCTTGATCGGCATACTTCAAAGCCTCTGGAATCCGATTCTGCATGTCGAGCGCGACCGCCAAGCGCAGTACCGCGATGGAATCGACTTGCTGGGGAAATGCCTCGATCGACTTGCGCAAGTTCGACTCGGCGTCCGGCCAATTCTTGGCGTCGGACGAAAGTTTTCCCAGAACCGCATACGCCTCAGAGCGCAAATAGCCCTTATAGGCGGTCAACTGCTCAGGTGGATAACCCGAGGATGGAATGTCGGTATCGACCGTTTGCAATGCCCGTTCTGCATCTTTCCGCGATTCCGCAAGACGCTGGTCTCGATCGAGATCGGTGTCGCGGGTTCGTTCCGCCAGCACCTGCGAAAGACCGACCAGCGCCTCGGGGTCGTCAGGGTCAAGCGCCAAGACCTTTTTCGCCATCTCCAGCATTTTGTCGCTGTTGTTCACCGATTGATAACGCTGCATGGCCGATCGGTACAGCAACGGCCGCAGCTCGCTTTCAGGATATTTGGCGGCGAAGTCGTCCGACCCCTTTTCGAGCGCGGCAGCATCGGTCAATGCAGCCGCCGTCTTGTAGGCGTTGAATTCCTCTTGACTGTTGACCTTGGGTGGACGCTTCCCTGCCGGAGCGGACGCTTGTCCGGCGGGCTGGGCAGCCTGCCCTGCCGGAGGATTCTGCGCTGCCGGTTTGTCGGTGCTCTGCCCAAAACTCCAGGCGCACATCGTCAGCACTGCAACGACGATCGCTGCTCGCTTCATGCCTTCTCCTTGCTTTTGAGCTTTCAGCTCTTAGCTTCCGAATCGAAGTTCACGCTGGCCTTTAAGTTTAGGTTCGTGCAGACCCGGGGGCGGCGCGACTTTGCATTGTACCGGATG
>CAZILJ010000223.1:0-2919 GCA_964539915.1 uncultured Acidobacteriaceae bacterium
CGCCGAGCGTCGGCCCGATCCCCATGGCCGTACTTGCGAGCGCGGTCCAGATACCGATCGCCCAAGCCTTCGACTTCGGATCGGGAAACGCGGCGCTGACGAGAGCGAGCGACGTTACGTTGGCCGTCGCCGCCGCGACCCCTTGGACCGCGCGCGCGAGGTTGAGCACTTCGAGCGAGAACGCCATGCCGCAAGCCGCCGAGGCCGCCGTGAAGAGAGCGATGCCGCCAAGGTAGAACTTGCGGAGGCCATAGATGTATGCCGCCGTCCCGGCCGACATCATGGCAATCGCCATCCCGAGGCTGTAAGCAGTGACCACCCACTGCAGGCCGGCCTCGCCCACCTTGAAATCCGACTGAATGGCTGGCAACGCAACGTTCACGATTAGCGCGTCCAGGTAGATCATGAAAAGGCCTAGGCCCGTGGCCGCGAGGGTAAAGCGCTGCGTCTTGGTCATTGGCTGCTCAAGAATTTCTCACAGACAAAGGAGCGTAGGCAACATCAGCGACCTGCTCGACGGTCGCTATATTGGCCCTTCTCGGACCACAGGCGAGGTTCGAGTTGAGTTCGCAAAGCGTGGAATAGCGGACATTGCCAGCGGCCTTCGACCAAACCGGTTTATGAGTACACCGCCCTAATTCAATCTCGTCGGTTTATCTCGTTCCCACGTCGCGAACGCATCAAGCATCTGAAGCTTGCTTACCTCCGCGCGGGCCTCGGCCAATTGTCTTTGCAACGTGGCCACTTCTTTTTCTTATTTGTCCTTGACCTGGGTAACAGTTGCATGGAGCTGCGCAAGTAACTCTCTTCTCAACTCGGCGATCTCTCTACGTTGAACTCAGCCATAACCTTTGTAACAGTCGCGTCGTGCTCCGTGCGTGCCGCGTCACGCAATTGCTCCAAAAGCTCGGGGTACAGCCCAAGACGCGCATATGCGGCGGCGAGCTTCATGTGCCCTCGGCAGCTGGCGAACGGTCTGCTCCGCCTCGAACAGCTTGACGCCGTTGCCTTGTCGACGAGGGTCATCACGGCTGCCAATTGCCCCCGCAATTCGGCGATCGCGTGACGTGCCATCATCGACGCCGCTCTCGCGTGCCCGGACGCGCGGAGGTGCTCCAGAGCCGTCTCGGGGAGTTGTTCCCGGACGTTTTACGTGGTATTCTTCATAGTTTTCCGCTTGCTGACCTTGCTGTGAAGCATCCGCGCTGGGAGGGCGAGTTGCCATGCGCGTAATTTCCCGAAGTCAGGTCGATCAGCCGTTCCTGGCTCCGCTCGGGGAGCAGATCTACGAACTGATCGGCGACGCAACTGCCCTTGGCGGTGCGACTAAACATAGCATTGCTTATGCGGTGGTTCCGAGCGGCAAGCTGTCACCGCGCCACTATCACAAGGTATCCGAAGAAACCTATTACATGCTTAAGGGCGAGGCGGAGGTGATCATCGACGGCCGCCAAGTGACTCTGCTGCCCGGCCAGGCCTGCCTGATTTTGCCCGGTGAAGTGCACCAGGTGTTCAATCATGCCTCCGAAGATCTGGAGTTCCTAGTCGTCTGCGCGCCGCCTTGGACTCCGACTGATTCGTTTGAAGTTTGAGGGCTGCACCGTGTTAAGAGAAACCCAACTAATAAAAGCGCAGGGTGAGCCGACACAGACCAGCGGAGTCAGGCTGGTCCGTGCCGCGGACCGCGTGCGCGCCGAGGCTCAAACCCCAGGAATGATTCGTGAGGAAGCATTCTGCGGCAGTTCCTTCTGGACCGGAATCGCCCGCACGTCGCCTGGCAATGCATCGGGCTGGCACCACCATGGCGCCTGGGACACTATCGCTTACGTGATCACCGGCGAAGTGCGTCTGGAATACGGACCGGGTGGCCAGAGCGTAGCGCACGCTTGCCCCGGAGATCATCTCTTCATACCAAAAGGTGAAATTCATCGAGAGTCAAATCCGGCGAACCTCGAACAGACTCTCGCGATCTTTCGGATGGGCGAAGGTCCGGTATTGATCGCTGTTGACGCGCCACTTACGGGCGCGGACATTTGACTCTCCCAACCTCCCACATCGACGTACTTGAGAGAACGCGGGTTCTCCGGGGGTTTTCACGTGCGCAACTTCGCGAACTGCTCGCGTCCCAGCCAGTCTTGACCTTTCGGCGCGATGAGGTGGTCTTTGAGGAGAACAGCTACGGGCGCGAGTTGTACGTAGTTCTCGAAGGCGCGGTCGCGGTTAAAGTGGACTTAGCGAGGCTCGGAACAATCGAACGCGGCTCAATTGAGCCCCGCGTGATCCACACGCTCGGCCCGGGTGATTCATTCGGCGAAATGGCTTTGATCAGCGAGCGGGGGCGCGAGGCTGCGATCGTGGCCATCGAGGACAGAACGAAACTGCTCAAGCTCGAACCACAGAGTCTCTACGATGTGCCGCAGGCGCAACAGATCTTTGCCAATGTCGCGCTCGATCTCTCGGACAAACTACAAAGCGGCAATACCCGGCTAATCGAATCTATTCTGTCGACCTACTATCTCACTGCGCTGGTCGAGGAATTAGCGAGTGGCGCTTTCGAGTGCAGCCCGATTATTCCGCTTCAGAAGCCCATAATAATCCAGAATGAGGAAAGCTTTATTCTCTCTGGACCAGGTCATTTGCTCCCGAAGTTGGCGCAGAAGGAGGCCATTGAGCTGTCGTTTTTCGCGAGTCCAGCCACCTTGCAGCAACTCGCGGGGCCCGGCTCCCCTTCCGGAGTGGTGGTGTTCAACGCACTGTTCTCCATTCTTGGTACGGGAGCGATTCCGAATCGAATTGTAGAAGAGACCGCATTCCGCTATGAACCGGGGCCGCACGCGCACCGGCGCACGGGTAAATTGGTCATCACCAGGACAAATGGCGGGACGCTCCGTCACTGTGCCATCGAGTGGCAGCTAAAAG
>CAZILJ010000224.1:0-6300 GCA_964539915.1 uncultured Acidobacteriaceae bacterium
CGGACGATCGCTTATGCAACCGTCCCACGGCCGCCGCCTCGACGTCAACGAATGACTGCACGCCTAAGCTCACGCGATTCACACCCCAGGCCAACAGTCCGTCAATCACGTCAGGCGCGAGCGTCCCGGGCGCACCCTCGACCGTCACTTCCGCATCCGGCGCAAGGGAGAATCGTTCTCGCACGGCATCAAAAATCCGCTGCAACTGCCGAGCTTCGAGCACCGTGGGAGTGCCCCCGCCCAGGTAAATCGAGTCGACGCTGTACTCGATCTGCCCACCCATCCCCTTCGCAAGCTCTGGGGCGCTGGCAATGTCGATGCATACGCGATCCACGTAGCGCTCAAAAACCGCTCGCGAAAACACATCGGACGCGAAGTTGCAGTAGCTGCACTTCGTCCGGCAGAACGGTACCGAGATGTAGATTCCCAAGGCCACGTTGCTGATTATCCCACCTCAAAGCTTTTGCTTCCTACGGGGGGCCGCAGCCATCTATTTAGGTTAACCTGTTCAAAGCGATCTCCGACCCGCTGGACTCTTGATTGTGAGGTATTGTCCGAGTACCGATGGCCCAGGAAGAAGAAGTACTAGGAAAAGCGTATGACAGCCGTCTGATGCGGCGGCTGCTCACCTACCTGCGGCCGTACCGCTGGCAGGTGACGATCGCCATTGTCGCGATTATTCTCAAATCCTTCTGCGACGTGCTCGGACCCTACTTGGTGAAGGTTGCCGTCGACCGCTACCTCGCGCCTGTGAACAGCGCGACGGGGGGCATATGGAGTTGGCTCAGCCCCCGGCCTCTGCCTGGAATCGCGCAGATTTCCGCAATCTACTTCAGCCTGCTGATCCTGACCTTCGTCTTCGAATTCCTGCAAACGTACTTCATGCAATGGACTGGCCAGAAGGTGATGTTTGACTTGCGCAGCCAGATTTTCCGGCATCTGCAGCGCATGCACGTCGCTTTCTACGACAAAAATCCCGTCGGCCGCCTGGTCACGCGCGTGACCACCGACGTCGACGCGCTGAACGAAATGTTCACTTCCGGCGTCGTTTCCATCTTTGAAGACCTGTTTGTGTTGCTGGGAATTCTGGGAATCATGCTGTGCATGAACTGGAAGCTGGCGCTGATCACCTTCGCCGTGCTGCCGTTCATTGTGGTGGCGACCAAGATGTTCCGCGACAAGGTGCGCGATTCCTACCGCCGCATTCGCACCGCCATCGCCCGCATCAACTCATACTTGCAGGAGCACGTCAGCGGCATGGTGGTACTGCAGCTTTTCAACCGCGAGCGGAAGGCCTACGAGCGCTTCTCAGAAATCAACCGCAGTCACATGGACGCGTTTAAAGACGCGATTCTGGCCTACGCCGTTTATTACCCGGCTGTCGATTTCTTTTCTGCCGTCGCGATTGCCTGCGTCATCTGGTTTGGCGGCCAGGATGTGATGCGCGGCATCGTCGCGAACAGTGTTTCCATCGAGTTCAATCGTCATGCTTTGGTGTCGTTTCATGTGGTCGCGGCGGCGGCTTCGCTCGGCGTGCTGATCGCTTTCACGCAATACGCGCAGCGCTTTTTCCGCCCCATCATGGACTTCAGCGAGAAGTACAACATTCTTCAGTCAGCGATGGCAGCCAGCGAACGCATTTTCAAGCTGCTCGATACGCCGGTCGACATTATTTCTCCCGCCATCACAAAGAAACCGGAAAGCCACGGCCGGATTGAGTTCGATCATGTCTGGTTCGCCTATCGAGATGTGCCGGAGCAGGGAAATACGGCGGAAACGGGCACGACCCATTTGGGTCCGGGTCTCAGACCCGGACATGCCCAGCAAAGCTCAACTGGCTCTCTGCCGGGAAATGGTAACGCCCCAGCTCCAGAACCCACTCCCGACTGGGTACTCCGCGACGTGACTTTCTCTATCGGACCCGGAGAAACGGTGGCTGTGGTCGGTCACACCGGCGCCGGCAAGACCACGCTCATCTCACTGCTGCTGCGCTTCTACGATGTGCAGAAAGGTGCCGTCCGCATCGACGGCGTGGATGTAAAAGAAATGGACCTCACCGATCTGCGCAGCCGCTTCGGCGTGGTTCTGCAGGACCCGTTTCTTTTCACCGGAACGATTGGCGGCAACATCCGTCTCGGTACCGAGCGCATTCTGGACGAGCACGTCGCCAAAGCCGCAGAGGATGTGAACCTGGGCGATTTCGTCCGCGCACTTCCTAAGGGCTTCAACGCAGAAGTTCGCGAGCGCGGTTCAACTCTTTCGACGGGCCAAAAACAACTCATTTCGTTCGCTCGTGCCCTCGCGCATGAGCCCAAGATTCTGATCCTCGATGAAGCCACCTCGAGCGTCGACACCGAAACCGAGTTCAAAGTGCGCGACGCGCTCAGCCGCATGGTCGAGGGACGCACTTCCCTGATCATCGCCCACCGCCTCTCGACCGTACAGCGCGCCGACAAGATCATCGTCATGCATAAAGGCCAAGTCCGCGAAATGGGAACGCATCAGGAACTCCTCGCCAATCGCGGCATCTACTTCAAGCTCTACCAGCTTCAGTACAAGGATCAAGAGTTGAATGTGGCGCGGGCGCCCTCGCCCGCGAAGGGCGCGGGATTCGAGCAACCAGAAGTCGCCGCCAATGCCGACGACTCGGCTCGAACTTTCTGATTCGAACCTGGCTAACCGCCTTGGCCTGGAAATCGTCCAATGGTCCAGACAGCCCGTGGGCGCCGTCGAACGAAATTCCTGCAATCGACATTTTTCAGGAGGTCACGAACCACTATGACATCTCGGGCAACGGTTGCCTTCACTGTGCTGGTTTCGGTTTCGTTGCTAACGGCGCATGGCGCCTCTACCCCGTCCGCTGCGAGCGGGGAATATTCGAAGCACTTCGGCCCACTCGCTAAGCTGTCGGTCGCTGTGGCACAGGCCATGCCAGCCGATCAGTACTCTTTCCGGCCTCAGGCGGAGTCTATGGACTTCGGGCAGCTGATGTCCCATATCGCGGCCACCAACTACCAATTCTGTGCTGGTCTGAAGGACAGAGAGCCGCCTTCTTTGCCCTCTCCGACCGAGAAGGATGCCGTGGTCAAGTTCCTCGGCGCTTCCTTCGACTACTGCGCCGCTGTGATCCGGAATTTAACTGAGCCGCAACTTACCCAGGCGCACGATTCTCCGGACGGGCATCTCCCCGGGCGTGAGATTTTGCTCGCGATGTACATTCAGGTTGCTCATCATCGTGGGCAGGCCGAAATCTATCTGCGCGACCCGGGCATCAAGCCGCCGTCCTACATGATTTGATCTTGGCTTTCTGAGATCGGTCGGGGCCTTACAATGCTCCCTTGCGCATCCTGATCTCAGCCGGCGAGGCTTCCGGGGAAATGTACGGCGCCCAGCTTATTGCAGCCCTAGGGCACCGTGACGAGTCGCTCGCATTCTTCGGCGTCGGTGGCGACCGAATGCGCGCGGCCGGCTGCGACACCGTCGTTGACGCTAAAGACCTTGCAGTTATCGGGATCACTGAGATTCTCAGCCGCCTGCCCAAGATCCTCGGCCTCTATCGCCACCTGATCGCAGAAGCTGACCGGCGCAAACCCGACCTTGCCATCGTGATCGACTCTCCTGCCTTTAACTGGCGGGTCGCCCGGCAGATGAAACAGTGGGGCATTCCAACGGTCTATTATGTCGCCCCGCAGTTCTGGGCATGGCGACAGGGCCGCGTGCGTCTGCTTCGCGACTACATCAACAAGGCCCTGGTGATCTTCCCATTCGAGGAGCAGTTTTATCGCGAACGCGGGGTAGACGCGACCTTCGTCGGCCATCCCCTGGCCGAATTGCCGCACCCGCCGATCGAGCGCGGAGATTATGCGGCACAGTTTCATCTCGACCGTACCAAGCACTGGATTACCCTTATGCCCGGCAGCCGTGTGAAGGAAGTTCGGATGAACCTTCCGACGATTCTGGAATCGGCGGCCCAGCTTGGCTTAGCCTATGAGTTTCTTCTTCCGGTCGCACCCACCCTTGATAGAAGGTTCCTGCTGAGCTTGATATCCCGGGAAAAGACAGGTCCAAATAAAATCACCCTCGTGCCTGACGCCCTGCCGGCGCTCTGGCACTCTCGAGCCGGCATTGTGGCCAGTGGGACGGCCACCGTTGAGGCAGCGATGATGAACACACCCTTCGTGATGGTCTATCGCGTATCGCCGCTGACCTACCTGATGGGCAAGCCCCGGATCAAGGTCCCGCACTTTGCGATGGTGAATTTGATCGCCGGAGAGGAAGTCGTCCCGGAGCTGGTGCAACACGATTTCACGGCTACAAACGTGATCGCCCGGCTCCATGAAATTCTGCCCGACGGACCCAATCGCGACCGCATGTTGGAGGGCCTGGCGCGTGTGAAAGCCCGCCTACGCGCACCGCAGGATTCATCTGGAACCGTACAGCACCCGGCAGACCGGGCGGCGGAAATCATTCTCGGAATGCTCCCGGGCTTTGCTCAAAAGTAGGCCTTTCATCACTGCGGGAGGCTCCGGTGACGCCCGCGATGCGGGGTGAGCCAAGCGCTAGAAGCTAATAGCTGCTTCTTGTGCTCCCAGCATCTTTTGCGTGAAAATCCACATCATAGGAAATTGGGTTATCATTTCTTGGAGATTCTCCTTAATGTTGATTCACCCTCGGCGCGCTCTTAGCGTCCTAACGAGTTCCCTGACCCTGTCGTTGGTCGTTCTGCTCGCGCTCCCGTCTTGGGCGGCGGAAAAGGCACGCCTGCGCGTGGATGACTACCAGATTGAGGCTGAACTCGACCCGCATCTCCACCAGATTACGGCTCGCGCCAAAGTCAAATTCACGGCCCTGCAGGACCTCAGCGTGGCCGTGTTCGAACTGCACAACGATCTGCGAGTCACCAAGGTAGCTGATGAAAAAAATCAGCCTCTTTCCGCCGAACGCGTAACCCAGGACTCCACCGTGCGCGTACCGCTACCCGCGGGCTTGTCGAAAGACGCCTCTACCACACTTACTTTTGAGTACGACGGCACGCTGGAAAACGCCGACAACAGCCCCGTACCCGGCCTTAAATTGGCTTATATCGGCGACGACTCGAGCTACCTCTTCTATGCCGGACGCTGGTTCCCTGTGAGCGGTTATGGCATCAACCGTTTCACGTCCACCATCAGCCTAACCGTGCCTGCACACATGCTCGTCATCGGTAGCGGCAAAGCCACCACTCGCGACGCTCCGGCTTCCAAGAAACCTAATGCCAGCGTTCTGCCGACCAAGACCTTTACGTTTGTTTCGGCTAAGCCCAGCTTTCCCGGCAGCATCGTGGCCGGAGTTTTTCAAGAGTACAAGAGCGACGATGCGGGCCTCGACCTGCACGTCTTCTTCAAGCCCACGCACCAGAGCCTTGCCCCTGCCTACACCACGACCGCCGTGCAGGAGTTCAGCTATTTCATTAACCTCTACGGCCTACCTCCCTCGCAGAAGCTTAACGTCGTCGAACTGCCCGGAGACACGCTTCCCTACCTCTGGGCCCCCGAAATCGCCGGCTTGGCGGGACCTTCGATTACGGAGAAAACCAACTACCGGTTGCTGGCCGATGCGATTGCCCACCAGTGGTGGGGCGTTTCGGTCAATCCTGCGAGCAAGGACGACTGGTGGTTGAGCGACGGCTTCGCCCGGTATTCGGAAGCGATGTATGTCGAGAACGCCGCCGGAGGCGCCGGCCTGGAAGAAGCGGTGAAGGACATGTCGGTTGGCGCCTTGGCTTATGACACGGTCCCCCTTTCGAGCGCCAGCAAACTCGATATTTTCTCCACCGAATTTCAGTCGCTGGCCACCGACAAGGGCGCGATGATCCTGCATATGCTGCGCTGGGTGCTGGGCGAGGACAAATACAACAAGACCATGCGCCAGTTTGCCGGGGAATTCGCCGGCAAATCGGCGACCACCGACGACTTCCGCACCGTTGCCGAGAAAAACTATGGTGAACAGCTTACCTGGTTCTTCTCTCAATGGTCCGATTCCACCGGCGCACCCGAGTTCAAGGTGAAGTACACGACCTACCGTATCGGCGGAAATTTCGCCAAGGAGGCCAAGGCCCAGCAGGAAAGAACTCCGGGATTCCGCGTTACCGGTGAAATCTCTCAGGATCTCGATCTCTTCCGCATGCCCGTAGACCTGCGCATTGATACCGACGGAAAAACCGAAAATAAGCGCGTTGAAGTGGTGGGAACGACTTCGCCTTTTTCGATTGAGACCTTTGGTCGCCCTCGCCGCATCGCAGTCGATCCCGACCACCATGTG
>CAZILJ010000225.1:0-3200 GCA_964539915.1 uncultured Acidobacteriaceae bacterium
CGGCAGGTTGTGCAGGAGTTCCAGGAAAGCCGCATTCGTCCAGCCAAAGCCGACCACATTCATTTCGTAGCCAAGCTCCACGTGGGCTTCCGAGGATCGGGTGACTACATTGTATTTTTCGCGGATGTTGCCGTCGTGGCGGAAATTCTCGGCGACGGTCGACAGAAACTCGTAGGAAAGGCGATCCGCATCGGTGTTGAAGCCATAGCGCCGCAGACCATCGATCGCCAGCATTTCGATGTTTCCCCAGCCGTAGGGCAAATCCCACTGCGCACCAGTCTCGGAGATGCTCATGGGAAGTCCGCCGGGCCGTTCAAATGTTTTTAAATTGTTGACCACAGCCTTGGCCTGCCCTGGCGTCGCCAGTCCCGCCCACAGCGGGTAAAACGTAGACGCGTACCAATAATTCGCCATCCGGCTGGTTTGAAAGTTGTGATCGAAAAACAAGCCCTGCTCCTGATTCCACAGGTAGCGCGATATGAGTTTCTTGCGCACCTCCCCACGCTGGTTCCATTTCTTCGCGTCTTCGCTGTGCCCCAGCCACTGGCTGATTTGCTCCAAATCCTTTTCCGTCTTATAGAGCAGGCTGTTCAAACACACCGGAGCGAAGTGATGTGTGGCCGCTCCGAACGGCCCGAATCGAAAGCTCACGTCGAAGCCGGACTCTCGCATCGAGCGGTCGCCTTTGTAGTAATCCGCGCTGAGTTTGAACTGCTTGGCCTTTTCACACTCCGCGCGAGCCATGGTGAGCGGCACGTCGCAAACCTGCAGAGAATACGGCGAACCCGCGACAAGCTGGGTTGTTCCCGGTTTCATCTCGACGACATAGTCCTCGGCCTCGGTCGGATGCAAAAAGAAATATTGCGCCACCTTGCGGTAGAAGCCGCTCTCGTCCTGCACCGCTTCGGCGGGGGGCCCTTCCCCAAAATCGTAATAGCGCGACAGCCCAGTTTGCCCGGCCAGATGCGGATCGTGCGTCCACATCTCGTAGTCTTTGTTGAGGTCGGTGTAGGCCCGCTCCAGCCACGCCTTGTCTGGATTGCTGTCCTTATGGGAGGCTCGGTAGACATCGACGAACATCGAACTTAAAAACGGAGGTTGCGACCGCGTCAGGTAGTATGTGCGATTGGCATTCAGCATCGCGCCGTAGTGTTCGATTTCATAAAAGAAGTTATTGACCATCCCTTTCGCCAATTCCACGCGCCCTGTGCGCAGCAGCCCGCGGATGATGAAGTAGCTATCCCATCCGTACATTTCATTGAAGCGCCCGCCGGGCACCACGTATTTTTCCGGAAGGTAGAGCAGCCCGTGAGGTTGGAGCTTCGCTGTGTCGACCTCGCCCAAATGATGGATCTGTTTCGGCAAGTGTTCGACGCGCACGTTGCAATCGATGGATAACTTGTGGACGGTTGGTGGCGCGTCGACTTCCGCCGGCAAGTACAGCACCGGTGCCACCTTGATCTTCGGATCGACAACACTCGCGCAGTCGTTCATGGAGCGGGTCAGAGTGTCCCATGCGGAGTTGATGTAGTCGAGAATCGGCTGGAGACCTTCGCCTGCCGTGGCGGCCGCCGGCGCCGCGACAGACTGCGCAGGGGCCAACACGCAGATCGTGATGAGGAAAAAGAAACAGCGAACAACCAAGGACAAACTGCGAGGAGGTTGATCAGGAACTTGAATGCTCATGGTATGAGAAGTGCCGCCATCATAAACGCGTCGGGAACGAGCGGCCAAACTAATTCGAGAACTAACCGGGAAAAACGCAAACGATGCGCAATTTGCACGAAGGAAACCCCGGGCCAACGGCAAGTCGGGCCAGTGCCGCCCGGAACCCCGATCGCGGCCCTTTTGGTTTATTCTAACTTGTTTGCCGTTTACGTCTGAGGGGGCGCAAATGAACCGTTCTCACGCAGTGCTTCGTGTAGGCGTGTGCTTCGTCATTTTTCTGGCTGGAACTGCAAGCTGGACGCAGGTTCCCGAAAACACATATCAGGAGTTGCACTGGCGCATGATCGGTCCGTTCCGTGGAGGCCGCACCCGCGCCGCCGCCGGGGTCCCCAGCCAGCCGAATGTGTTTTACATTGGCCAGGTGAACGGTGGCGTGTGGAGATCGGACGACTACGGACGGACCTGGAACCCAATCTTCGACCACGAGTCAACGCAATCCATCGGAGCCATCGCGGTGGCCTCTTCTGATCCCAACATCATTTATGTAAGCAGCGGTGAGGGATTGCATCGTCCCGATCTCTCCATCGGCAATGGGATCTACAAATCTACAGATGCGGGCAAGACCTGGAAGCATCTCGGCCTGGTCGACGGACAGCAGATACCCGCCCTCGCCATCGATCCGCGCGACCCGAATAAAGTCTTCGCTGCGGTGCTCGGCCATCCCTACGGACCAAGCCAGGAGCGAGGAATCTATCGCTCCACCGACGGTGGGGAGAACTGGCAGAAGGTCATTTCGAAGGACGAAAACACCGGCGGCTCCGATGTGGAGATCGATCCCTCCAATCCCGACGTCGTTTACGCTTCGATGTGGGAAGCGCGCGAGGGCCCGTGGGAAGATAACAACGAAGTAAATGGCACGGGGGGCGGACTGTTCAAGTCCACCGACGGCGGCAGCACCTGGCATCCACTGACCAACGGCTTGCCAAAAGACCCCTCGCAAATTTATGTGGCTATCGCGCCCAGCAATCCGCGCCGGCTCTACGCAACTCTCGCGGCCGCTTCGGGAAAACTGAATGTCTATCGGTCCGACGACGCCGGAGACAGTTGGACGAAGATCACTGATGATCCTCGTCCAGCCGGCCGCATCGGCGGCGGAGATCTTTCCATTCCCAAGGTTGATCCGAAGAATCCCGACCTAGTCTACGTGGTCAGCACGGTCACCATGCGCTCGAGCGACGGCGGCAAAACGTGGATGGGATTTCGCGGCGCACCCGGCGGCGACGACTACCAGAATCTTTGGATCAATCCCAACAACGGCAACATTATTCTGATTGTCAGTGATCAAGGCGCCATCATCACCGTGAACGCGGGCAAGACTTGGAGTTCCTGGTACAACCAGCCTACCGCGCAGCTCTACCACGCCATCGCCGACAATTCTTTTCCCTACCGCGTCTGCGCCGGTCAGCAGGAAAGCGGCTCGGTCTGCACCTCCACTCGCGGCAACGACGGCGCCATTACCTTTCGCGACTGGC